>NZ_JBSFNC010000039.1:0-73130 GCF_053586895.1 Amycolatopsis sp. NPDC003731
ATCGCCATCGTCGGCATCGGCTGCCGGTTCCCGGGCGGAGTCCGTTCGCCCGAGGACCTCTGGCGCCATTTCCGGGTCCAGCGCCGAGGTCGGCTCGTCGAACAGCATGACCTTGGGCCGCATGGCCAGCGCCCGCGCGATGGCGACGCGCTGCTGCTGGCCACCCGAAAGCTGCGCCGGGTACTTGTCGGCCTGGTTGGCGATGCCGACGCGCTCCAGCAGCTCCATCGCCGTCTTGCGCGCTTCGGCCTGCGAGGTCTTGCGGACCTTCACCGGCGCGAGCATGACGTTTTCGACGATGGTCTTGTGCGCGAACAGGTTGAACGACTGGAACACCATGCCGACGTCGGCCCGCAGCGCGGCCAGCGCCTTGCCCTCGGCGGGCAGCGGGACGCCGTCGACGGCGATCTCGCCCGAGTTGATCGGCTCGAGCCGGTTGATCGCCCGGCACAGAGTCGACTTGCCCGAGCCCGACGGGCCGAGCACCACGACGACCTGGCCGCGAGGCACCTCGAGCGTGATCTCCCTGAGCACGTGCAGGTCGCCGAAGTACTTGTTCACGGCGGACGCCTTGATCATCGGCGCCGCCACCTCCGCGGTCATCTGGCCTCCCGGGTCGTTCGTGCAAATCGGGCATGGGTCACCACGCGATGGCGAGAACCTACCGTTGCTTCACCGGCTGGCAAGGCCGCTTGAGCAATACTTAGGGTTTCAACTGAGTATCGATGTCCTTTTTGGGGGGTGTCCACCCGGGGTCACGGAGTGTGACCGTCCGGGTGGCCGGTGCGGGAGCCGCCCGGACGTCCTAGAGTTCGCCGTACCGGCCGGTGAAGCAGGTCACCATGGGAGGCGGACGGGTGCGGGTGCTGCTGGTGGAGGACGACGACCGGGTCGCGGGCGCGCTCATCCCGGCGCTGACCCGCCGCGGCCTGGCGATCGCCCGGCTCGCCACCGGCGCCGGCGTGCTCGACCGGGTGCACGAGGTCGACGTCATCCTGCTCGACCTCGGCCTGCCGGACATCGACGGCGTGACGCTGTGCCGCCAGATCCGCGCGGTGAGCGACGTCGCGATCATCGTCGTCTCGGCGCGCGGCGAGGTCGACGACCGGATCCAAGGCCTGCGCGCGGGCGCCGACGACTACCTGGTCAAGCCCTACGACGTCGAGGAGCTGCTCGCCCGGGTCGAGGCCGTGCGCCGCCGCCGCGGGGAGCACCCCGCCGCCGAGCCGGTGGTCATCCGGGTCGGGGACGTCACCGTCGACGTCTCCCGGCACGAGGTGCTGGTCGACGGCAAGGCGGTCGCGCTGTCCCGCAAGGAGTTCCAGGTGCTGGCGCTGGTGGCGGGCGCCCGCGGGGCGGTGTGCTCGCGCGAGCACGTGCTCACCGAGGTGTGGGGCCACCGCGGCGCGGCGGAGAGCCGGTCACTGGACGTCCACGTCGCGACGCTGCGGACGAAGCTGGGCCGCCCGGCGCTGATCGAGACCGTCCGCGGGGTCGGGTACCGGCTCGGCGGCCAGGTCGCCCGGAGCTGAGGCGGCGTGCGCGTCCGGCTGCAGGGCATCGTGCTGACGCTGGTGGCGTTGCTGGTGTTCGGCCTGGGCATCCCGCTGGCCAGGAGCATCGCCGCGGGGGCGCAGCAGGACCTGTTCCTGGACCGGCTGACCGACACGGCCCGGTTCGCGTCGCTGGCGCAGCGGCCGCTGCTGGACAACAAGCCGGGGCTGATCGAACCCGACCTGATCCGCTACACCGACGTCTACGGCGTCCAGGCGCTGGTCGTCAACCAGGACGGCAAGCTGTTCGCCTCCTCGCTCGGGCAGTCCGCGCGGATCGACCTGAAGGACGACCGGGTCAGCGGGCCGGTCCACGAGGCGCTCGCCGGCCGCCGGTCCCAGCCCACCGGGGTGCTGATGCCGTGGGATTCGACGCCGCTGGTGCTCGCCGAACCGGTGCTCGCGGACGGTGAGGTGCACGGCGCGGTGCTCACCGTGTCCGACACCGGCGCCGAGCGGGCGGACGTGCTGTGGTGGTGGCTGCTGCTCGCCGCGGGCGGGATCCTCGCGTTCACGCTCGCGCTGGCCGTGGCGATCCCGGTGGTCCGGTGGATCCTGCGGCCGGTGCACCGGCTGGACGACGCGACCGGCGCGCTGGTGGCGTCGGTGGTCAGCGGCCGGGAAGCCGAGCCGGTCGGGGAGAGCGGCGGGCCGCCGGAGCTGCGGCAGCTGGGCCGCTCGTTCGACCGGATGGCGTCCAGCGTGTCGGGTGCGCTGGCGGCGCAGCGGGCGTTCGTCGCCGACGCGTCCCACCAGCTGCGCAACCCGCTGACGGCGTTGAAGATCCGGCTCGGCAACCTCGAAGGCCACGTCGACGACGAGCCGGCGGCCGCCGACCTGGAAGCGGCGCGGGTGGACGCGGGCCGCCTGCACCAGATCCTGGACGGCCTGCTGTCGATGGCCCGTGCCGAGGCTTCGGGTGGCGAGCTGGACCCGGTGGTGCTGGACGAGGTCGTGGCGGACCGGGTCGCCGACTGGTCGGTGGTGGGCGAGGCCCGCGACGTCCGCTTGGTGGTGGAGACCTCCGGCGACGGCGCGCGCGTGTGCATGCCGCCGAGGGGCGCGGAGACGATCCTGGACGCATTGCTGGACAACGCTTTGAAGTTCACGGCGGCGGGGACGGAGATCCTGGTCGCGGTGGCGCGCTCGGGCGACCGGGTGCGGTTGTCGGTGCGGGATCACGGGCCGGGCCTGCCGCCGGAGGAGCTCGACCGGGCGCTGGACCGGTTCTGGCGGAGCCCGGCGCACCAGAACGTGCCGGGGTCCGGGCTGGGGCTGGCGATCGTGAGTGAGATCGTCGCGCATTCGGACGGGGAGCTGGCGCTGGAGCTGCCCGAGGGGGGCGGGCTCCGGATCTCGATGGTGTTCCCGGTGGCCTAGGTCTTCTGCGACCGGTAGTACCGCAGCGCGCCCGGGTGCAGCGGGATCGGCTGGGTCTCGATGCCCGGGTGGACGTCGATCGACAGGGCCGCCGAGTTGGCGTTCGCCAGCTCGCGGCGGGCGTCGAACAGGCCGCGGACCAGGGCCTCCGCCACGTCGTCCGGCATGGACTCCGGGACCACCAGGAAGTTCGGCACCACCAGCGTCGTCACCGGGAAGGCCTGGTTGTACGTGCTCGCCGGGATCGTCGCGGTGCTGTAGACCTGGCTGCTCGCCTGCACCCTCGGCATGACGTCGGCGAGGTCGAGCAGGTGCAGCTTGCCCCGGTTCTCCGGCTCCAGCAGCTTCGGCGTGGGCAGGCCGCCGGACCAGAAGAACGCGTCGACCTCGTGGTTCAGCAGCGCGGTGACGGACTGGTCGAGGCCGCGGGTGCTGGTGCTGACGGAGTCCCGCAGCCCGATCGTCTTGAGCAGCCAGTTGGCGATGAACTCGACGCCGGACTGCGGTGAGCCGATCGCGATCCGGTGGCCGCTCAGCTGCGACACCGACCGGATGTCGGAGTCGGCCCGGACGACGATGTGCAGGTAGTCGTCGTGGATCCGGGCGAGCGCGGCGAACCTCGGCTTGGCTTGGTACTGGGCCGCGGCGACGTCGGCCGCGACGAAGGCGACGTCGGCCTGGCCGGTGAGGACCTTGTCGACGTTGTCGGGCGAGCCCTGCGTCTCGAGCACCGCGGGCCGGTCGATGCCCAGGCCGCCCTGCCAGGCCGTGGCGAGGGTCTGGGCGAGTTTGTAGTAGACGCCGCTGGAGGTGCCCGCGGCGATCCGCAGCTCGAGCCCGCCGAACCCGGAGGTGCAGGCGGCGAGCACCAGCAAGAGGGCGGCCGCGATCGCGAGTCCGCGCGTGCGCCTGCTGCTGGTCACCGCCTGATCGTGCCAGACGCCGGGCACCGGAGGGAATTCCGGGACCGCCGATTCCGCGGGAATCCGGAAAGATCGGTTTCGGCCCGGTTTGTAACAGGCCGCTTCGCACGACGGACTTCAAGGCCATGAGCTCCTGCACGGTGTGCGAACGAGAACTCGAACCCCAGGCCCGATTCTGCGGAACCTGCGGGACGCCGGTCGACGCTTTTTCCCCGGCGCCGTCCGGGACCGCGGCCGGTTCGTCGTCGCGGAAACTGCTCCCGTTGCTGGCCGCGGGATCGCTGGTGGCGCTGGCCGCCGCCGGAGCGGTGATCTTCGCGGTTTCCCGTTCGCCGGGCCCCGCCGCGCCCGCGGCGCAGCCCGGAACCGGACCGGTGGAGGCGCCCACCCAGCCGTGGGCGCCCGCGACGAGCGCGGACCTGCGCACGACCTGGTCGCCGCCGTCCGTGACCACGTCGAGCACGACGGTCACCGAAACCGACCTGCGCGACCAGGTTTCCCGCGACCACGACGTCGCGGAAAGCCTGGTCGGGCGCTGGCTCCCGCAGTTGTCGTCGAAAGCCGCCGGTCTCGTGGTGAACGGCGTGACCTACGACGACGCCGCCGTGCTGGCCGATTTCCGGCGGTTGCGGGAAAAGTACCCCGACGCTTTCATGGTCGATTCCGGTGATTACCGGAACTTCAGCCGCAGCGGCTTCTGGGTCACCCTGAAAGGGCAGGCTTTCTCCAGCGCCGACGACGCCAACGCGTGGTGCGGGCAGCAGGGATTCGCCCGGCAGGACTGCCACGCGAGCCGGCTCACCCACACGGGTGGGCCGAGTGGCAACTCCAAGCCGCGGTGACGAGGCCTCGTCACCCGAAGAGCTTGAGGACGAGCTCGGTGATCTTCGTGAGCGGTGCGCTCAGGTCGCCGATCAGGGTGGTGACGGTTTCCCAGCGCTTCCGGACCACCTTGCCGCGCGGCTCCTCCTTCTTGAGTTCCTCCTCGATCTTGCCCACTTCCGCCTGCACTTCGGCGCGGTCGGCCGCGGGGGCGGCGGCGATGATGTCGGGCCGCACCCGGGCGAGTGCCTCGAGCAGGTCCTCCACCGGCGCCGCCGGTCCGGACGTGTAGTGGTTCACGCTGGCCCGGTGCCCGACGGCGCTGCCCTCGAAGTGCGCGCCGCGCATGTCGAACCGGTCGCCCATGATCACTTCTCCTTTGCGGGCTTGCCGCCCTTGTTGACGCTGCTGTGCGAGCCGACCGCCGAATCGACGAAGGTGCTGCCGCGCAGGTCGTAGGTGTTGTAGACGGGATCGGCCAGTTTCGTGAACTCGACGACGGAGTAGCCGCGCTCCTGCAGGTAGGCGCCGACCGCGCGGAACAGCGTCGAATCCATGATCCGGACGTACCGCTCCACGTCGACGTCCTGGAAGTAGCTCTGCACCAGCTCGGCCTGCGCCAGTTCGCGCAGGCTCCGGCCGGCCCCGTACTTGGCCGGCTCGATCTTGTCGGGGCGCTGCTGCAACGCCTTGAAGCCGCGGAACACGGTCTTGGCGCGCCGGAGGACCGTCGCCGGCAGCAGGCACCACTCGACGGCCGCGGCCCGCAGCGGCGCGAGCACGGGGGACCGGTGCCGGTCGATGGTCCGGTAGCGCGGATCGATCGGCAGCAGGGCCAGGAACTGCCATTCGAGGAACAGCATCCGCTGGTTCGTCCCGACGTGGAGGTAACACGACGTGGTCAGGTCGCGGTCCCACGACTCGATGCGGTAGCAGCGGTAGTACCGCGCCCACTCCACCGAAGCGTCGGCGAGGTGGCGGGCCGCTTCGGGGTCCAGCTGCGGAGCCGGCCGCCCGGCCAGGCTCGGCAGGACGCCGGGCACCGCCGCCCGGTCGGCCACCAGCCGGTCCGCCGGGATGAGCACCTGCTCGCGCAGCACCAGGTCTTCGAGGCGCCGGCCGGGGCCCAGCGAGGACGTCCCGCGCAGCCGCGCCATCGCCGCGCTGACCTGGTCCTGCAACCCGGTGACGTTGATCGTCTCCGGTTCGGCGTCGTCGTCGGCCGGTTCGAGCGGCAGGGTGATCACCTGCTGGTGCAGCGGGATCCCGGCGCCCACGAACGGGGAGAACCCCCGGTGCACGACCACGTCCACCTTGTCGGGGTGGCGCGCCAGTTCCTGCTCCACCCGGGCCAGATCGCCCAGCGGCCCGGCGAACCGGTCCAGGCCGAGCCCGCGCAGCCACCGCTCCTGCTCGTCCGCGCTCATCTCCCGGTTGGGGACGAAGGTGCCGGTGCGGAACCGGTCGAAGACCAGGAAGTGCACCGCGAACTCGTCGGCGCCGAGGACGACGGCCATCAAGACGATCAGGACGAAGGGAACGACGATGACGCCCACGCCCAGGCCGGCGCCCACGCTCGAAGCCGCCGTGCCCAGCTCGGAGCCCGGTGACTCGGACCCGAGGCCGAACACCGTCCCCAGCGCGTAGCCGATGACGCTGATCCCGGCCAGCGGCAGGACGACGGCGACCATGAGGACCGTCCCGATCGCCGCGCCCCGCTTGGTGGGCGTGAGCTTGCCGGTGACCACGGCCAGGACGGTGGCGACCACCAGCCAGGCGATGAACCACAGGGGGTTGAGGACCAGCATCACCAGCAGCAGCCCCAGCAGCACCCCGTCGCGGATGCGCCGCCGCGCGCGGGCGGCCACCGCCTCGCGCAAGACCGCGGTGGTGTCCACGCCGGGTGTCTGCGGAACGGCGCGGAACGGTTCGACGAGGAATTCCTTGATCGCCTCGTCGGCGAATTTCTCGTCGAGCTGTGCCGCGGCACAGAGGTATCGCGTGGTGATGTCCCGCCGCGCCAGGGAAGCGCCACACTGCTGGCAGTATTTGTCCCCGGCTCGGTTGACCGACCGGCAACGCCGGCATCGTCTGCTCTGTTCGGTTTCGACACCGACAGCCATGGAATTCCCTTTCCGGTCCGATCCCACCCGGGAGTCGTCCGGCCGGCCGTGCGGTGTTACAGACCGGAACCGCGTTCACCGGTTCCGGTCGTCGTGCGACCGGGCGGGTGCGCCGAGTTGCCGGTGTCGCCGGCAACCCGGCCCAGAGCGAGATCCGGGGCGCGGTCGCGGCGATCAGCCCGCTCGGGCGAGTCACCGCGCCCGTCGAAGTCCGGATCGAGTGAATTCGTCGAATTCACAGAGGCTTCGCAAAAGATCAGGTTACTGACGGGCGAATTACTCCGGACGCTGCTTGACCCGGATCTCCCCGGCGCTGATCATTCCCGCAGCGATTCCCAGCGCGCATCTCCCGCGCGCCTTCCCAGGAGAACCCATTGAGCCTCGCGCCCTTGGACCGGCGGGCCTTCCTGCGCCTGTCCGCGCTCGTCCCCACCGTCGCCGTCCTGCCCGCTGTGCTCAGCGTGCCCGCCTGGGCGGAGGCGACGACGGCGTTCGTCGACTCCTACCGCACGAACATCCCGGCCAACCACACCGCGGAGACCAACGCGGCGGTGCGGATCCTGAGCGGGATGCAGCGGGTCTGGCGCACCGGGTCCACTTGGGACAGTGGTGCTGTGCTCGACGCCGCACTGCTGCGCGCGAACGTCCGGCACTGCGTCGCCGTCACCCGCGCCCGGACCGACGCCGAAGCCAAGCGCTCCTTCGTCTACGATCGCCAGCACCAGTCCTACGCCGCCATCGGCGGTCTTGGCCCGCTCGCGGACCTCTACCGCCGTGGCGCCAAGGCGGTCACCAGCATCACGAGTGCCCCGGACGGCACGCCGCCGGCGAAGATCGACGACGCCGTCCCGGCGAACGCCCCGGCGGGCTCGGCGCTCGGCGCCGGTTCGCACGACTCGGAACTGGGCCTGGTGGCCACCCTCGTGGACACCGTCCGCGGCACCTGGGCCTCGGGCAACCCGAGCAAGGCCGCCTACCAGTACCCGCGGCCGTGGCGGATGACCGCCGACAGCCGGGTCGAGGACACCGGCCGGGTCGACGCGCTCGGCTTCCCGGTGTACCGGTCCGACGTGGTCGTCGCGCCGCAGCTGCTGCGCCAGCGCAGCACGACCCCGGCCGAGGACGGCGGCTTCCCCAGCGGTCACACCAACGCGTTCCACCTGGCCTGCCTCGCGCTGGCCTACGCGGTCCCCGAGCGGTTCCAGGAGCTGGTGGCGCGGGCCTACGACCTGGCCGACACGCGGATCGTCGCCGGGATGCACTCGCCGGTGGACGCGATCGGCGGCCGCACCCTGGCCACCGCGCTCACCGCCGCGACCCTCGCGGACCCGGAGAACGCGACGCTCAAGGCGGCGGCGCGGGAACAGGCGCTGAAGTACTTCACCGCGAAGACCGGCACGACCCCCGACACGCTCTTCGCCCGGGCACACACCGGCGCCGACGAGTACGGCGACCGCCGCGCCAACGCCGCGATGGTCACCCGCCGGGCCACCTACGGCCTGCCGGACCGCGGGGCGCGCACCGCGATGCGCGTCCCGAAGGGCGCCGAGGTCCTGCTCGAAACCCGCCTGCCGTACCTGGACGCGGCACAGCGGCGGGAAGTCCTGCGCACGACGGCGTTCCCGGGCGGCAACCCGCTGCTCGACGGCCCGGAGCTGTGGGGGCGGCTGAACCTCTTCGCCGCGGCCGACGGCTTCGGCGCGTTCGACACGAGCGTCCGCGTCACGATGGACGCCACCCGCGGCGGGTTCTCCGCGAACGACAGCTGGCGCAACGACATCGGCGGCGCCGGCGGGCTCGTCAAGGCGGGCACCGGGACGCTGACACTGGCCGGGGCCAACCGCTACCGCGGCGGCACCCGCGTCGAGGCGGGCACGCTGGTCGCGGCGACGCCGGGCGCACTCGGCACCGGCACCGTCGAACTCGCCGGCGGCGTGCTGCGCGCGTCCGGCCTCCGGATCGGCGCCTACCACCAGACCGGCGGCACGCTGTCCGCTGCCACCGGGCCGGCGCTGGTCGTGCGCGGCGAGGCCATCCTCGACCGCGGCAGCGTCCTGGAGCTGCGGATCGACGGCTCCGGCCCGGGGCACGAGCTCGACGTGCTGTGCGCGCGGCGGCTGCGTGGCCGGTTCGCCGCCATCCGAGCCGACCGCCCGGGGTACCGGGTGGTCCCGCGCTACACCTCCACCGGTTTGTCCGTCCGAATCCAGCGGGAGTTCTCGTGAGAAAACGCATCGCCGCGTTGGCACTCGCCGTCACGGTGTCCACAGTGGTCAGTCCGGCGGCCGCGCGGGCCGCCGACGGCGGCAGCTTCTCGGTCCTGGCCTACAACGTCGCCGGCCTGCCCGAGAGCATCTCGAGCGCGCCGACCCCGCGTGACCCCGCCACGACGGCGATCGGGCAGCGGCTCGGCCCCTACGACGTGGTGCACGTCGAGGAGGACTTCAACTACCACGCGAAGCTCTACGCGGCCGACCAGCACCCGTACCGGACGCCGACCAGCGGTGGCGCGGGGATCGGCAGCGGGCTGAACACGCTGTCCTCACTGCCGTACGACGCCGACGACTTCGAGCGCGTCCGCTGGACGTCCTGCCAGCTCGACTCCGGCGACTGCCTGACCCCGAAGGGCTTCACCTTCATGCGGGTGCGGCTGGCCGAAGGCGTGTACGTCGACTTCTACAACGCGCACACCAACGCCGGGACGAACGCCGGCGACGAGGCCTCGCGCGCGTCCAACCTGGCGCAGCTGACCGCGTTCATCCGGTCGCACTCGGCGGGCAACGCGGTGGTCGTCATGGGCGACACCAACACGCGCTACACCCGGGCGGCCGACACGATCGCGCAGTTCGGCGCGGACAACGGCCTCACCGACGCGTGGGTCAAGCTCGTGCGCGGCGGCGTCGCGCCGGCTCCGGGCAGCCCCGACCTCGTGTGCGACAAGCAGGCGCCCGCCAACGACTGTGAGGTCGTCGACAAGGTGCTCTACCGCAGCAGCAAGCTCGTCTCGCTCGACGCGACCTTCTACAACAACGAGCACTCGAAGTTCCTGTACACCGACGGCAACATGCTGTCCGACCACGACCCGATCACCGTGCGCTTCAGCTGGCAGCGCAACCCCGCGCTGCAGCTGTCGGACCAGTTCGGCGGCCCGCACGGCGACTACTTCACCGACGTCCCCGCGGTGCCCGCGAACGCCCGGGTGCGGACCTGGTCGCTGCGCAGCGGCAACCGCGTCGACCAGGTGGGGGTGACCCTGGAGAACGGCACCACGCTGACCCACGGCGGCACCGGCGGGACGGCGGCGTCGCTCACGCTCGGCACCGGCGAGTACGTCACGACGGCGACCCTGTGCCAGGGCAAGTACAGCAACACGACCCGGATCTTCTCGGCCCGGTTCACCACCAACCTCGGCCGCGTCCTCGCCGGCGGCTCGACGACCGGCGACTGCGTCACCCGCACGGCCCCGGACGGCTGGCAGCTCGCCGGCTTCCACGGCCGCACCGGTGCCGAGGTCGACAAGGTGGGCTTCGTCTACACGCAGCGGTAGTCGCCGGCCGGCGCCCGAGGCGCCCCGCGGTCCGGAGCAGGTTCCGGACGGCGGGGCGTCACGCTGTTCAGCAGCTCTTCGGCGACGGCCATGGTGGGCCGGGCCGCGGGGTCCGGGTGCAGCAGCCGCAGCACGGCTTCGGCGAGCGGGTGCCGGACCAGGCCGAGATCGCCGCCCAGCGCGGCGTAGAGGGTGGCGCCCAGGGAGTACACCTCCGCCGGGAAGTCGGGGAAGCCGCCGTCGAGCACCTCGGGGGCGAGGTAGCTGTGCAGGGGGTTCCCGCCGCCCACGATCGCGGCGCGGCCCTGGGCGGAGACGACGACGTGGTCCGGATCGACGGCGGCGTGCAGCACGCCTTCGTCGTGCGCGGCGGCCAGCTGGGCGGCCAGCTGGACCCCGAACCGGGCGACCAGCCCGGCGGCGAGCGGACCGTGCTCGCCGAGCAGCTCGGTCAGCGTCCGCGCCCCGGGGTACTCGAGCACGAGGTAGGTGGTGCTGTCCTCGTCGACGACGTCACAGATGGCCGCCCGCGGCGCGGGGATGGCGGGCACCGCGGGCGGCTCGTCGAACAGCGGTTTGACGGCGACGATCCGGTCGAGCCGTTCGTCCTGGGCGTGCCAGACCACGGTGCCCGCCCCGGCCGGGCCGAGCAGGCGGTACCGGTCACCGATCAGTGTTCCTTCGCTCGCCACGTCGTTGTCCCTCCGCGTCGTCCACCGTCCTACCGGGAGATACGGCCGGAACCCGAATCCGGTTCGCTTGATCGACTCGATTCCCCGTTCGTGACAAAAGAACGGCGGGTCACTGCCGCTTTTTCGACAACTTGTTCACCCCGGCGGGGGAGAACGGCCCGGGCCCGGCCCGGCGGCTTCGCGGCCACCCGGCCGGGCTCGGGCCCGGTGTTCACCTCCACTTGAGCGGCGGCACGCTCCCCAGCGTCGGCACCACCTCGGCGATCGTCCCGTCCGCGCCGAACCGCAGGCGGTCGATCGTCACCTCGCGGTGCGTTCCGTCCCCTCCCGGGATCGCGAACCGGTGGTAGGCGATGTACCACTCGTCCTTGCCCGGCACCTGCACGATGCTGTGGTGCCCGGTGCCCAGGATCCCCAGCGACGGGTCCTTCTCCAGGATCACGCCCCGGTTCACCAGCCCCGCACCCAGCGGGCCGGTCGCCGTCGCGTAGCCGACGCGGTAGTTCTCGCTGCCCGTGTCGTCGATGGACCACGTGAGGTGGTACGTGCCCGCGCGCTTGGTCATGAACAGGCCCTCGCGGAAGCCGTCGAGGCCGGTCAAGCGGGTGATCTTCGCCGGGTCGTACGACGTCAGGTCGGCGTTCAGCGGTACCACGTAGGCGGTGCCATTGCCCCAGTACAGGTACGTCTGCCCGTCGTCGTCGGTGAACACCGCCGGGTCGATCGCCTGGCCGCCCGCCGGGTTCGCCGCGATCAGGGGCTTGCCCAGCGCGTCGGTGAACGGCCCGGTCGGCGACGAAGACACCGCGACGCCGATCTTGGCGTCCGCGCAGAAGTAGAAGTAGTACTTCCCGTTCCTTTCGGTGATCGTCGGCGCCCACGCCCGGCTGTCCGCCCACGACACGTCCGGGCCGAGGTCGAGGATCTTCGGGTGCCGCGTCCAGGTGACGAGGTCCTTGCTCGACCATGCGTCGAACGTCGTCCCCGACCAGCCGGGGTAGCCGTCGGTCGTGGCGTAGACGTAGTACGTGTCGCCGAAGCGGACGATGTTCGGGTCGGCGTTGAAGCCGGGCAGGACCGGGCTGTTCATCACCACCGCGGTGACCGTCCACGTCCGCCGCTGCCGGCCGGCGCCGACGACCGAGTAGCCCACCGGGCCGGTGAAGTCCTGCCGCGAACCGTTGTGGGGGAACACCTGCGTGCCGTCGGCGACCTGCAGCACCGGCGCCAGCCGCCGCACGTCCGTGCCCGGCTTCACCGGCAGGACGATCGTGCCCTTCGCGCTGTCGACGATCGCCGGCACCCGGAGGGAGCCGAGCGTCACCGAGCCGACGGCCGTCTCGTTGCCCGGCGCACCGAGCACCTCCTTGGCCGTCAGGCCGCGGTTCCACACGGTGAACCGCCGCATCTTGCCCTGGAAGTACTTGTCGGCACCGTAAGCGGACCGACCGAGGTAGTTCGACGTCGTGATGCCCGCGCCGAGGTCGCCGGGTTTCGCCGTGACACCGTCCACATGGGCCACTTCGACGCCGTTGTCGTACAGCCGCGCGGTTCCGTTCGCCAGCGTGTACGTCAGCGTGTGCCAGGCGCCGCGGGACAGCGCCCGCTTGCTGTCGGCGTTCTGCTCGGTCGACCAGTTGCCCGCGGCGATCGCGGCCCGGTAGGTGTCCCCGGTCGCGAACAGGTAGCCATCACCTGCGTTGTCCGTGCTGTTGCCCAGGTTCCACAGGAAGTACGGCGTCTGCTGGCCGGGGTCGACCCACACCTGCGCCGACACCGTGATCCCGCTCAGGCCGCTCATCAGGTTGTTCGGCAGAACGACATAACCGTCCTTGCCCCCGAAGGCGAGCCCGTCCGCCGAGCGCGTGACGCCGCCGTGCACCGTGGCGTCCCGCCCGTTCCCGGAGACGTCGGCGACGGTGTCGCCCCGGCCCGCCGCGGTGAGGTCGTAGTCGGCGACGACACCCTTCCTGTCGGCCGTCACCGGCGGCGGCCCCTGCCGGAGCCGGGCCAGCTCGGCCTTGGTCACCGGCAGCACCGTGCCGTGGCGCGGGCTCTTCGGGAGCTGGTATTCCGCCGGGATCGTCCAGTTCGGCTTCGCCAGGGAATCGGTGACGAACGGGACATACCCGCGCCGCGGCGTCTCGTCCATGAACGCGTAGACCTTGGTGCTGTCGTTCGCCTTGAACACCGTCGGGCCTTCCACCCAGTCGGTGCCGAGCTTGGTGCGGATGCAGTCGGAGACCAGCTCCCAGTTGCGCGGCTTGGTCGTCGGCAGGTCCACCGCACGCAGGTTCTTCGACCGCTCGAGCACGATGTCCCGCTCGCAGGACCCGATGACCTTGCCGTCGGTGGTGAGGCGGTAGTAGTAGTCGCCGTCCTTGAGCACGGTGGAGTCGATGACGCCCTCACCGGGGTCGTTCCACACCTGCGGCTTGCTGAACGTCCGGAAGTCCCGCGTCGTCGCGTACATCATCCGCGGGTACGTCGAGCCGGTGTGGTCGACGTCGGTGGGGGCGTAGGGGCTGGTGGCCCAGTAGACGACGTAGGCACCGATCGCCGGGTCGTAGGTGGCCTCGGGCGCCCACGTCATGCCGGCCGTGTCGTCGGAGACCCGGACGTGCCGCTGGTTCGACCAGGTGACCAGGTCGGTCGACTCCCAGATCTCCAGGTACTGGCTGCCGTGGCGCTGCGCCTGGTCCCAGCCGCGGCCGTCGTTGATCTGCAGGTCGGTGGCGACGATGTAGAAGCGGTCGCCTTCGGGGGAGCGGACGATGAACGGGTCGCGGACACCGGTTTCGCCGTAGTTCGAGCGCAGGACGGGCTTGCCGCCGTTGAGCTCGTCCCAGTGCAGCGGGTCGTTGCCGCGGCTGGCCGCGAAGTGGATCTGTTCGGTGTCCTGCGTCGCCTCCCCGGTGAAGTAGGCGAACATGTACCCCTCGAGCGCTTCCTTCTTCGGCAGCGGCAGGACGGTGAGGGTGAAGGAGCGTTCGGCTGTCGCGTGGCCCTTTGTCGCACGGACCGTGAGACGCGTTTTGGCCGGCCGCGCACTGGCCGCGGGCCGGGTCACCTCGCCGGTGGCGGTGACGACGCGGGGGTCCTGGCTGCGCCAGGTCAGCGTGACGTCGCGGGCGCCCTTGACCGGCAGCGTGATGTTGCCGCGGATCGCGTCCTGGTCCGGGATGACGAGGTCCTCGAGCGCGTTGTCGACCTTCTGCCGGTCGGTGATGTCCTGCAGCACGGTGACGGTGAAGGAGCGGCTCGCGCTCTGGCCGGCGTAGGAGACGGCCGCGGTCAAGGTCACCTTCGCGTTGCCGGCGCCGGGCGCGGGCCGCGTCACCACGCCCGCCGGGGACAGCACAGCCGGGTTGCTCGACGTCCAGGCGATCGCCGAGCCGCCGGCGCCGGTCTTGGGCAGCGTCAGGTTGTCCGTGACGGCTGAGGTGTCGCCGAGGTCGAGGGCGGCCGCGTCGGCCGTCGCCCGCCCGGCGGCGGTGCGCTCGCCGAGGGCGCGGGCCTCGTCGGCGGTCACCGCGCGGTCGTAGACGCGGAAGTCGCGGACGTTGCCCTTGAGGTACTTGTCGCCGTCGTAGACCGACCGGCCCAGGTAGTCGGCGGTCGTGGTGCCGCCGCCGATCGAGCCGGGCGTGATCGTGATGCCGGTGTTGCGGGCGACCTCGATCCCGTCCTCGTACAGGACCGCGGTCCCGCCGCCGAGGGCGTAGGTGATCGTGCGCCAGCTGCCGCGGGAGAGGTTGCGGCCCGCGCTCGCGTTCTGCTCGGTGGACCAGTTGCCGGAGGCGATCGAGCCGCGGAAGGCGTCGCCGGTGGTGAACAGGTAGCCGTTCCCGGCGCCACCGCTCGTGTTGCCGAGGCCCCACAGGAAGTACGGCGTACCCTGGTCGGCCGCGATGTTCACCTGAACCGAAACCGTGATGTCCGTGAGACCCCGCATGAGGTTGTCGGGCAGGCGCACGTGTCCGTCGGTGCCACCCAGGCGCAGGCCTTCGTCACCCTGCCACGTGGTGTCACCGCTGACGCTCGCGTTGCGGCCGTGGCCCGAGGCATCGGGCACCGTCGTGCCGGAGCCGCCGGTGAGGTCGTAGCGGACGACCAGGCCGTCGTCCAGGGTCGCCGCGTGGCCGGAAGCGGCCCACACGGTCGTGGACGCCGCGGCGATGGCGAGGGTGGCGAGGATCGCGGTCAGCGGGCGAGGCCGCCGGGAGAACTTCGGCGACGACGGCGTCGCCGAAAGTCGAACGGGCATACCGGCTCTCCAGGAAGTGGGCGCCGACGGCGCGGGAAGAAGGACCTCGCGCGGGGAGGATCCGGAGCCACAACCTGGCTGCCGGGCGCGAAGTGAGCGCTAACATAGCTCCCGATCCACGCCGGGTCAATTGGCTGTTTTGCCTGGTGGCGTCGGATCTCCCGCCGATCGGACCCTTGACACCCGGTGGCGCGGGTCACTTACACTACGACCGCTTGTTAGCGCTAACAATCTTTTTGGTGCCCGGCACTCGACGACGAGGTGGACGAGACCATGATCAGTCGGCGTGGACTGATGGCGGGCACGGCGGGCGCCGTGGTCGCCGGCGTGCTCGGCAGCAGGGCCTCCGCCCAGGCCGCTTCCGGCGCCTACGTCATGGCGTACTTCACCGAGTCGCCGTCCATGACCGGTGCCGACTACGGGCTGCACCTGGCGGTCAGCGCGGACGGCCTCGACTGGATGCCGCTCAACCAGAACAACCCCGTCGTGACGCCGGCCGCCGGCACCGGCGGGCTGCGCGACCCCTTCGTGCTGCGCAAGCAGGACGGCCGGTTCACCGTGCTGGCGACCGACCTCAAGGGCACCGACTGGTCGCTGCAGAACCAGTACGTGCACGTCTGGGATTCCGCCGACCTGCGCGGGTTCACCGGGTACCGCCGGATCAAGCTGCACTCGATGGCCACGCACAGCTGGGCACCCGAGGCGTTCTGGGACCCCTCGCGCAACCAGTACGCGATCATCTACTCGGCGGCCTCCGGTGGCCACGACGTCATCATGGTCAACTACACCACCGACTTCGTGACGGTCGGCGCGCCGCAGGTGTTCTTCGACCCCGGGCACGCGACGATCGACGGGACGATGGCCTCGATCGGCGGCGTCAATTACCTGTACGTCAAGAACAACACGAACAGCACCCTGGTCGGCCAGCGCTCCGGTTCCCTGGCGCCCGGCGGGTTCACCACGTACCGGACCGGGATATCGCCCGGGCGGGGGGTGGAAGCGCCGCAGATCGTCCCGGCGCTGTCAGGGAACCGCTGGTACCTCTGGGGCGACACCTGGAGCCCCAACGGCCGGTTCTTCTGCTGGGAGACCGCCGATGTCGCCGCCGGGACCTGGACGCTGCTGAACGACCGCGCCTACACCCAGCCGCTGAACTCCAAGCACCCCGGCATCACGCCGATCACGGCCGCCGAGCGGTCCGCCCTCGTCGCGCAGTGGGGCGCCCCGGCCTGGCGGCGGCTCAAGTCCTACAACTTCCCCGACCGCTACGTCCGGCACGCGAACTCCGTGGGCCGCATCGACGCCTACCCGTTCGACCCGTATGCCGACCAGCTCTGGAAACTGGTGCCCGGCCTGGCCGACGCGGCCGGCGTGTCGTTCGAATCCGTCAACTACCCCGGCCGGTACCTGCGGCACTACGCCTACGAGCTGCGCCTCGCCGCCGACGACGGTTCCGCGAACTTCAGGGCGGACGCCACCTTCCACCAGACGGCCGGGCTCGCCGACGCGAGCTGGTCGTCCTTCCGCTCGCACAACTACCCGGACCGCTACCTCCGGCACCACGACTACGTGCTGCGGATCGACCCCCTGGGCAGCACGTCCTCCACTGTGGACAAGCAGGACGCGACTTTCCGCGTCGGCTACTGACCCGCTTGCGAAGGAGCCGTCATGCTACGACGACGTGGCCCGGTTTTGTCCTTGCTCGTGCTCGCCGCCCTGCTGCTCGGCGCGCCCGGTGCGCACGCCGCGCCGGTGACGGTGACCAGCGGGAGCCAGTTCACCGACACCTCCGGCGCCCTGGCGCACGCGCACGGCGGCGGGATGCTCAAGGTGGGGGCGTACTACTACTGGTTCGGGGAGAACCGCAACGCCGACGACACTTTCCGGGCCGTCTCGGCCTACCGCTCGACCGACCTGAAGACCTGGGAGTTCCGGGGCGACGTGCTGACGCAGTCGTCGGCGGCGGAGCTGGGCCGGGCCAAGGTCGAGCGGCCGAAGGTGATCTACAACAGCTCGACCGGCCAGTACGTGATGTGGATGCACAAGGAGAACGGCGACGACTACGCCGAAGCACGCGCGGCCGTGGCCACTTCGTCGTCCGTCGACGGTAATTACAGCTACCGCGGCAGCTTCCGGCCGCTCGGCGCTCACATGTCGCGGGATATCACGCTGTTCAAGGACGACGACGGCACCGCGTACATGGCGTCGGCGGCCCGCGAGAACGCCGATCTCAACGTCTACCGGCTCACTGCCGACTACACCGGTGTTTCGGCGCTGGTGCAGACGTTGTGGCCCGGCTCGTACCGCGAGGCGCCGGCGATGTTCAAGCGCAACGGCGTCTACTTCCTGCTCACTTCGGGGGCCACGGGCTGGCAGCCGAACCAGCAGAAATACGCCACGGCCACGAGCGTCACGGGCACCTGGAGCGGGTTGGCGAACGTGGGGGACTCCACCGGTTTCGGCAGCCAGACCGCGTACGTCCTGCCCGTGCAGGGCTCGCAGGCGACCTCGTACCTCTACCTGGGTGACCGCTGGGCGGGCGCCTGGCAGCGTCCGGTCAACGAGTCGCGGTATGTCTGGCTGCCGCTCGGCTTTCCCAGCAGCACGACGATGTCGCTGAGCTGGTACCCGAAGGTGAGCGTCGACGCGGCGACCGGCGTGGTCGCCGGGGCCGGCTCCGGCAGCGCGTACGAGACGATGGTGGCGCGCCACAGCGGGAAGTGCGCCGACATCCCGAGTTCGTCCCGGAACGACGGCGTGGCGCTCACGCAGTACACGTGCAACAACGGCGCGAACCAGCAGTGGAGCGTGCTCGACCTCGGTGACGGGTACGTCAACCTGATCGCCCGGCACAGCGGGAAGTGCCTCGGCATCGCGGGCGGCTCGACGGCGGACGGCGCGGCGGCGGTGCAGGGAACGTGCACCGCGGGCACGAACCAGCAGTGGCAGGCCCAAGCCGTCGGCGGCGGGTACACCCGGTGGGTGGCGCGCCACAGCGAGAAGTGCCTGGACGTCGTTTCCGCGTCCACGGCCGACGGTGCCGCGGTGAAGCAGTACCCGTGCACCGGCGTCACGAACCAGCAATGGCAGCGGAAGGCGGCCTGAACGGCTCCGTTCGGCCCTTGACGACCGGGTGGCGGCTCGCTAACTTTTGCGAAACTCCTTCATGTTTGGGGCCGCCATCATGCGCATGCTCGTGGCTTTACTCACCGCCGTGGCGCTGACCTCCGGCGTCGTCGCTTCCGCTGTCGCCGAAGACGTTCCCGCGCACCGGCTGTCCGTGCGCGGCTCGGCCTTCGTCGACGAGTACGGCCGCGAAGTCGTCTTGCGCGGCTTCAACGTCTCGGGCGAGGTGAAGCTGGCGGAAAACGGTTTCCTGCCGTTCGCCGATGGGGCCGACGCGCGTCGCTCGGCCCAGGCGATGAAAGCGCTCACCGGCGCGAACGCCGTGCGGATCCCGATCGCGTGGGCCGGGACGCAACCGGTGCGCGGGCCGGTGAACACGCAGTACCTGGCGAAGCTGACCGAGCAGGTGAAGGCGTTCCTGGACGAGGGCTTCACCGTCCTGCCCGACTTCCACCAGGACCTGTTCTCCCGCTACCTGTTCAACCGCGGCAGCTGGTACACCGGCGACGGCGCGCCGAAGTGGGTCGTCGACCTCGGCGGCTACCCGGCGGAGAGCTGCGGCATCTGCGCCCACTGGGGCCAGAACATCACCCAGAACGGCGCGGTCCAGGACGCCACGAAGGACTTCTGGCACAACGCCCGCGGCATTCAAGACGAGTTCGTCGGCATGGCCGCCCAGACGATGACCTACCTGCGGACGAACCTGAGTGCCGCGCAGTTCGCGGGCATCGCGGGCATGGACCCGTACAACGAGCCGTTCGCCGGGCGGTACGACTCCGGCCAGGACAGCAAGGCGTGGGAGCAGAACGTCCTGTGGCCGTTCTTCCAGCGGTTCCGCGACGCGATGGATTCCGCCGGCTGGCAGGACAAGCCCGCGTTCGTCGAGCCGAACATGTTCTGGAACGCCAACATCTCCTTCCAGCTCCACCCCGGCGGCTTCCAGGACACCGGCGTGCTGGGCCCGCGGTACGTGTTCAACACGCACTTCTACGACCAGCTCGCCCAGTCGGGCGTGTTCATGCCGGGCAAAGCGGGCGACGGCCAGTACAGCGGTGCCTTCGGCACGGTCCGGGACCGCGCGGCCGCGCTCGGCACGACGGCGATCGTCACCGAGTTCGGCCACCCGATGACCGGGTACACCTCGGACAAGACCCCGACCGTGGACAAGGCGATGTACCAGGCCCTGGACTCGCGGGTGTCCGGCGCGAACTGGTGGCGCAGGCCGGCGGACTCGGGCCCGGTGCTGTCGGCGACGCAGTGGCAGTGGGACATCTACAGCGGCCGCCACCACGAGCTGATGAACGACAACCCGGACAAGGTCAAGACGGACGGCGACGCCTGGAACGGCGAGGACTTCTCCTCGGCCCGCACGGCGGACGACGGAACGGTCCAGCTCCGCCAGGACGCCCGGCTCCTCGACCGCCTCTACCCGGCCGCGGTGGCGGGCCACACGCTGGCGTTCACCTACGAGGACCGCTCGCGGGACGGCAGCCAGACGCTGACGTGGAACCGGATCCCGTCGACGATGCCGGCCACGGCCGCACTGACCGGCGCGGGCCGCTACGGCGTCCTGGTGTGGCAGGGGACCGACGCGGGCGCGCCGACCGAGCTGCACGTCCCGGCGGGGATGACGCCGACGGTGGTCACCGACGTGGCCTCGCCGGTCCGGGTGGGCGACCGCCTGCGCCTGCCGGCGGCACCGGGCCTGCACTACGCCCTGATCGCGGAACCGGCGTCGCCGCCGACCGCGGCCCAGCTGGCGGCGGTGCGGGCGGAGCTGGCGGCCTGGGCGCCGACGGCGGTGCGCTAGCCGCGTCGGCGCCTACCCGGCCAGCATGGCGACCATGCCGTGCGGGGCGTCGTCGCCGAACATGATCGCGTAGACGTCCTCGTCCGCCGCTTCCGCGGCCGCGCGCGCGAACATGGCCTGCTCGTATTCGGCCAGCGCCGTCTCGACGTCGCCGTGGGTGGCGAGGGCCCGGCCGAGTTCGGCGCCGTCCAGCATGGCCAGGTTCGCGCCTTCGCCGTTCGGGGGCATCAGGTGGGCCGCGTCGCCGAGCAGCGTCACGCCCGGCACGCGGTCCCAGCGGTGCCCGGCCGGCAGGGTGTGGAGGCGGCGCAGCACCGGCGGGACATCGCTTTCGGTGATCAGGGCGGTCAGCTCGGGAGCCCAGCCGGCGAACTCCTCGGCCGTGTTTGCCGTCACGGCCTCGGCGTCGGCCCCAGCGAGCCAGTCCCGCGGCTTGAACAGCTGCGCGTAGGTGTGCAGTGTGCCGCCGCCTTCGCGGTGCGCGACGATCCCCTTGCCCGGCGCGAGCGCATAGAGCGCGCCGGCCCCGACGACCTTCGCCGCGGCGGGATGCCGGACGTCGCCGTCGAAGAGGAAGGTCTCGACGACCGACACGCCGACGTACTCCGGGACCGCATCGGAAAGCAGCGGACGGACTTTCGACCACGCGCCGTCCGCCCCGACCAGCAGGCCCGTGGTGAAAGCGCTTCCGTCGGCCAGGCGGACTTCGTGGCGGCCGTCGCCGAGGGCCCGCGCGCCGGCGACCTTGTGTCCCCAGTGGACGGTGCCGGGTGGCAGCGCATCGAGCAGCAGCTGCCGCAGTTCGCCGCGCTGGACTTCGGGCCGTTCGCCGGTGCCGTCGTCGGGCTGGTCGAGCAGCACGGTGCCGTGGCGGTCGACGACGCGGGAGGACTCGCGGCCCGGCAGGACGAGCTCCCGGAAGCCGTCGGCCAGCCCGGCGGCCTCCAGTGCGGGCTGGCCGTTCCAGGGGTGGATGTCGAGCATCCCGCCCTGGCGGCGGGCGGCCGGTGAGGCTTCGGCCTCGTAGACCTCGGCCGGGATGCCGTGCCGGTGCAGGACGCGGGCCAGGACGAGCCCGCCGAGGCCGGCGCCGATGATCGTGACAGTCATGGTCACCTCCGATTGGATTGACGTTCCAATCACTACGCTAGCACGAGTTTGGATCGGCGTTCCAATCATGCGATGATCGGCCCATGGCGAAACGGCGCGCGGACGGGCTGTCCAGGGAAGTGATCGTGCAGGCGGCGGCCGCGATCCTGGACGACGGCGGCGAGGCCGCGCTGACCTTCCGCGCGCTCACCGCCCGCCTCTCGACCGGCTACGGCGCGATCTACCACCACGTCGCCAACAAGAGCGACCTCCTGGCCGCGGCGACCGACGCCGTCATCGCGCGCGTGATGGGCGACGCCGTGGTCGAGGGCGAGCCGCGGGAAGCGCTGCGCACGGTTTCGCTGGGCCTGTTCGACGCGATCGACGCCCACCCGTGGGTCGGCGCCCAGCTGTCCCGCGAGCCGTGGCGGCCCGCGCTCCTGGAGGTCTACGAGCGCATCGGCGGGCTGCTCGTCGCGCTCGAAGTGCCCGAGCGGGCGTTGTTCGACGCCGCGGGCGCGCTCGTCAACTACGTGCTCGGCGTCGCCGGGCAGAACGCGGCCAACGCCCGGCTCCTCGCCGCCGGCCAGGGGGACCGCTCGGCGTTCCTCGCCACCGTGTCGGCGAAATGGGCCTCACTCGACCCGGGCGAGTACCCCTTCGTGCACCGGGCCGCGACCCAGCTGCGCGAGCACGACGACCGCGAGCAGTTCCTCGCGGGTGTCGACCTCTTCCTGGCCGGGATCGCGACCCTGCGCGGGTAGGGCCTACCGGCGGCCGATGCCCGCTTCGATGCCGTCGAGCAGGAAGTCCAGGCCGATCCGGAAGGTCTGGTCGGCATCGAGGTGGGCGGCGTCGCGGACGACCGTCTCCAGCGCGGGGAAGCGGCCGGTGGCGAACATCCGCACCAGGTAGGGGCCGTGGGTGCGCTGCCACTGCCGCTGGTCCAGCCCGCTGGCGCGCTCGGCCCGCCGCTCGGCGATCTCCCGGCGGACCGCGCCGATCACGTAGGCGTCGACGGCGGCGGCCATCGGCATGACGACGTCGACGTCGACCCCGCCCAGCGCGGCCAGCACGGCTTCACCCCGGGCCAGCGCGTTCGGCCCGAGCTGGGGCCGGCCGCCGATCAGGTCGGCGAACCACTCGTGCCGGTGCGCGGCCTGCCGGGTGGCCTCGGCCACCGACGTCAGCACCTCCCGCCAGCCGTCCCCGGCCGGCCGGATCTCGCCGTGGACGGCGTCGACCATCAGGTCGAGCAGCTCGTCCTTGGTGTCGATGTAGCCGTAGAGCCGCATCGGCCCGACGTCCAGCGCGCCGGCGATCTTGCGCAGCGACACGGCTTCGAGGCCGGCTTCGTCGGCCAGCTCGACCGCGGTCCGGACGATCAGGTCCCGGCTCAGCGGAGCCGGCGCCGGCCGGTTCGCCGGCTCCGGCCGTTCCCACACCAACATGGGGGTGACAGTACAGCGCCCGCCGCGATACAGTGTATCGAAGAGTACGGCGTATCAGCGGGGGAGCCATGACCATCGCGATCGTGGGAGCCGGCATGGGCGGCCTGGCGCTCGCCCGCGTGTTGCACGTGCACGGCATCGAGGCCGTCGTGTACGAACGCGACGCGGCGCGCGACGCCCGCCACCAGGGCGGCATGCTCGACATCCATTCCGGCCAGCCGGCGCTGCGCGAGGCCGGCCTGCTCGAGAAGTTCCTGTCCGTGGCCCGCAGCGAGGGCCAGGACATGCGCCTCCTGGAACCGGACGGCACGCTGCTGCTGCAGGAGGACACCCCGGACGACGCGCCACCGGCGCGGCCGGAGATCGACCGCACGGATCTGCGCAACCTCCTGCTCGACTCGCTCCCGCCGGGAGCGGTCCGCTGGGGTCGCGCGTTCGACCACGCCGAAGAGGGTGTCGTGCACTTCGCGGACGGCACCAGCGCGGGCTACGACCTGCTGGTGGGCGCGGACGGAGCGAACTCCCGGGTCCGGGCGTTGCTGACCGACGCCCGCCCGGTGCACCTCGGCCAGAACGCGGTCGAGCTGGCCATCCCGGACATCGACCGCACCCACCCGGACCTGGCGGCGATGGTCGGCCGAGGCAACTACTGGGTCTTCGGCGAGGGAAAGTCGTTGTCGGCCCAACGCAACGGCGACGGCTGCGTCCGCATCGGCGTCAGCTTCTACAACACGGGCGAAGCCTGGTTCGCGGAGAGCGGCATCCGCTTCGACGACCCACCGGCGGTCCGGGCGCGCTTGGTCGAGCTCCTGGCCGGCTGGGACCCCCGCATCACGGCCTTGATCACCGCGGCCTCCGACGACACGGTGGCCCCCCGCCCCCTCGCCACCCTCCCGGTCGGCTTGACGTGGCCATCGAACCCAACCGTGACCCTCGTCGGCGACGCGGCCCACCTGATGCCCCCGGTGGGCGAAGGGGCGAACATGGCCCTCCTGGACGGCGCGGTCCTGGGGCTGGCGCTGGCGGAGCACCGGGACGATTTCGCCACGGCGGTGGCGAAGTACGAGCGGGAGATGTTCGCCCGCACCGCCGCGGCAGCCCGCATGTCGGCGGACATGCAGGAGCTGCTGATGTCCCCGGACGCGAGCCAGAGGTTGCTCGAGTTCTTCCAGCCGGGGTGAGGGGGCGCCCATACCCGCCGAGCCGACCCCGCCCGGGGTTCGGGTTCAGCCGAGCCCAACGCGCACACTTGCCGAACGCAGCCCGGCCCCGCCCAACCGCAGTCCGTGCCGCCCGGCCCAACCGAGCCAACCCGACCTGGCCCGCCCGGTCGAGCCCAACCCGGCCTGGCCCGCCCAGCCGAGCCCAACCCGGCCTGGCCCGCCCGGTCGAGCCCAACCCGGCCTGGCCCGCCCGGTCGAGCCCAACCGGACCCCGCCTGGCCCACCCGCCCGTCCGCCAAACCGAGCCCGGTCCCGCCCAGCTCGAGTCCGCGCTGCCCGGCCCAGCCGAGCTCAAACCGACCCGGCCCGCCCAGCCGAGCCCCACCCCGACCCAACCCGGCCGGGCCTGCCCACACGAGCCGGTCCGGTTCAGCCGAGCCCAACCCAACCCGGCCTGGCCCGGCCGGTCGAGCCCAACCGGACCCGGCCCGGCCCACCCCCGCCCGTCCGCCAAACGCAGCCCGGTCCCGCCCGACCCGAGTCCGCGCCGCCCGGCCCAGCCCAGCCCGCCCAGCCGAGCCGGCCCGCCAGCCGAGCCCGACCCGCCCAACCCAAACCGAGCCCGGGCCGCCAGCCGAGCCCAACCCGGCCCGCCCGCCCCAGTTGGGCCTCGCCGCGAACGGCACGCCGCCGCCCGGTACCTCCGCACACCAGACCCGACCACCCCGTCCACGCGACCCAGGGCACCGCGGAACCGCAGGCGGCGGCCGGTCTACCCTGGAGGCCGATGACCGAGAACCAGGCACCCAGGGCGTACCAGATCCGCACCTTCGGCTGCCAGATGAACGTGCACGACTCCGAGCGCCTCGCCGGGCAGCTCGAGGATGCGGGCTACGTGCCGGCCACCGCCGGGGCCAAGCCTGACCTGATCGTGTTCAACACCTGTGCCGTCCGGGAAAACGCGGACAACAAGCTGTACGGCACCCTCGGGCACCTGCGCCCGGACAAGGTCGCCAACCCCGATCTGCAGATCGCCGTCGGCGGGTGTCTCGCCCAGAAGGACCGCGGGGAGATCGTCAAGCGGGCGCCGTGGGTCGACGTCGTGTTCGGGACGCACAACATCGGGTCGCTGCCCACGCTGCTCGAACGCGCCCGGCACAACGCCGAGGCCGAGGTCGAGATCCTCGAATCGCTCGAGACCTTCCCCTCGACGCTGCCCGCGCGGCGCGAGTCGTCCTACGCGAGCTGGGTGTCCGTTTCGGTCGGCTGCAACAACACCTGCACCTTCTGCATCGTCCCGGCCCTGCGCGGCAAGGAACGCGACCGGCGGCCCGGCGAAATCCTCGCCGAGGTCGAGGCGCTCGTCGCCGAGGGCGTGCTCGAGGTCACCCTGCTCGGCCAGAACGTCAACTCCTACGGCGTCGAATTCGGGGACAGGCTGGCGTTCGGCAAGCTGCTGCGCGCGTGCGGGACCGTCGACGGCCTCGAGCGCGTCCGGTTCACCTCGCCGCACCCGGCGGCGTTCACCTCCGACGTCATCGACGCCATGGCCGCGACCCCGAACGTCTGCCACCAGCTGCACATGCCGCTGCAGTCCGGCTCCGACCGGGTGCTGCGCGAAATGAAGCGCTCCTACCGTTCGGCGCGCTTCCTGAACATCCTCGACGAGGTCCGCGCGGCCATGCCGGACGCCGCGATCACCACCGACATCATCGTCGGCTTCCCCGGCGAGACCGAGGAGGACTTCCAGGCGACCCTGGACGTCGTGGCGCAGGCCCGCTTCTCCAGCGCGTTCACCTTCCAGTACTCGAAGCGCCCCGGCACGCCGGCCGCGACGATGGAGGGCCAGTTGCCCAAGGAGGTCGTGCAGGAGCGCTACGACCGCCTGGTCGAGCTGCAGAACGCGATCTCCTGGGAAGAGAACAAGAAGATCGTCGGCCGCGCGGTCGAGCTGCTGGTCGCCGCGGGGGAGGGCCGCAAGGACGCCGAGACGCAGCGGATGAGCGGCCGCGCCCGCGACGGGCGCCTGGTGCACTTCACGCCGACCGGCGCCCACGTCGACCGCGCGGTCCGCCCGGGTGACGTCGTCGAGACGGTCGTCACCTACGGCGCCCCGCACCACCTGGTGGCCGACGGCGACCTGCTGTCCCACCGGCGGACGCGGGCGGGCGACAACGCGGAGGCCGGCCTGCGGCCGAAGACGAGCGGCGTCACGCTGGGCCTGCCGGGCTTCGGTGCCCCGGCCGCCCGGCCCGAACCGGTGAGTGGGTGTGCGCTGTGACCGAGTCGCGAGGCAACGGCGAGCTGGCCGAGCTGGCGGCCGAGATCGACGAAGCGGGCGCGCGGGCGTCCCGTACGGTGGAGCTGGGCCGCCGCGGGTTCACCATCGCGGTGTTCACCTTCGCGCTCCTGATCTGCCAGATCCTCCCGTGGGTCGGCGACCACGCGGGCTGGCAGGTGCTGGCCGGCGAGGGCGGCGGCATCCCGCAGCTGTTCGCGGCGACGTCGACGGTGGTCGGCATCCTGGCCTCGGCACTGGCCCTGGTGACGCGCCGCTGGTGGCTGTCCTGGGTCTGCGCGGCGGGCGGCTGGTTCGCCTCGGTGGACGGGCTGCTGGCCATCTGGTCCCAGCAGTCGTCCCACGCGCCGGGCTCCGCGGGTGGCGGCCCGGGGATCGGCATGGTGATCGCCTGGATCGCGATGATCTGCCTGGCGGTCTCCTGGATGCGCACGGCGTTTTCGCGCACCTGAGCACCGGTGGGGACCAGGCTCAGCCGACGCGCAGGGTGAGCGTGCCGGCCGAGTAGGCGGCGGCGTAGAGCGTGGTCTCGGGGTGGTAGAGCCGCAGCGAGACGGTGGCGCTCAGGCTGAAGCTGAGGCTGAGCGAGAACCCGCCGTTGGGCCGGCAGGTGGTGTCGGCGATGTTCACCCAGGCCCCGGCCTGCAGCTGCTGCACGACGACGGTCTCGACGCTCCCTTCGGAGCGGGCGGCGTCGAGCACCTTCAGGTTGCCCTTGAGGTCGACCTTCTCGCCGACCTTGACGTGGTCCTTGCCCAGCTTGCCCTCGACCTTCACCTTGCCCTTGCCGGCTTCGGTCGCCGAAGCGAGGGGCGCGGCCCCGGCCGGGGCCGCGAGCGCCGGCCCGGCGAGGGCGAGGGTGACGGCCAGAGCGGTGAGGATCCTGCGCGGTGTCCTGATCATGAGCAGAGTGGAGCACCGGGAGCGGAGCGCGGCGCGCGGTGACCCCCGGTCGGGGAACCGACCGGACCTCTTCGGGTGCTTCCGCTTGCCGACAGCGCCGGGAACGCCACGAAGGCCGCATCCGAGGGACGCCCCGGATGCGGCCTTCGGCGACTTCAGCGGTCGGCGACCGCCGCCTCCGCGGCCTGCAGCCACTCACGCCACTGCGCGGCCTGCTCGTCGGCCTTCTTGGCCCGGCGCTCGTCCCCGGCCGCGCGCGCCTTCGCCGCCTGCGACTCGAACTGCTCGACCCGCTCGCGGAACTGGGCCGCGCGGGCCTGGGCCTCCGGGTCCGTCCGGCGCCACCGCGAGTCCTCCGCCGCCTTGACCGCGTCCTGGACCGCCTTCAGCCGGCCGTCCAGCTCGCGGATGCGCTCGCGGGGGACCTTGCCGATCTCGTCCCACTGCTCCTGGATCCGCCGCAGCGCGCTCTTCGCCGCCTCCAGGTTGGCCGCCGCGTCGATCTTCTCGGCCTCGACCAGCAGCTCTTCCTTGCGGGCGGCGTTCGCGCCGAACTCCGCGTCGCGCTCGGAGAACACCGCGGACCGGCGGGCGAAGAACTTGTCCTGCGCCGCGCGGAACCGCTGCCACAGCGCCTCGTCGCTGTCCTTCGGCGCCCGGCCCGCCGCCTTCCACTCGGTCATCAGGTCCTTGTAGCGGCCCGCCGTCTCGCCCCAGTCCTCGGACTCGCTGATGGCCTCGGCCTCGGCGATGAGCTCTTCCTTGCGCTGCTTGGCGGACGCGCGCTGCTTGTCCAGCTCGGCGAAGTGCGAGCCGCGGCGGCGGTTGAACGCCTCGCGGGCCTTCGAGAACCGCTTCCACAGCTCGTCGTCGGTCTTGCGGTCGACGCCCTTGACCGTCTTCCACTCGTCCAGGATCGCGCGCAGCCGGTCGCCCGCCGCCTTCCACTGGGTGGAGTCGGCCGCGATCTTCTCGGCCTCCTCGGCCAGCGCCTGCTTGCGTGCGACCGCGGCCGCCCGCGCCTCCTCGCGCTCCGCCTTCGCGCTGGCCAGCGCCTTCTCGGCGTGCCCGATGACGTACTCCAGCCGCGCGGCGAGCGCGGCCAGGTCGCCGACCAGGGCCGCCTCGGCCAGGCCGTCGCGGATCTGGGTGGCGCTCGACAGCGCGTGCTTCGGGTCGCCGGCCCCGGAGATCAGCCGGGTCTCCAGCAGCTCGACCTCGGTGCGCACGTCGTCGAACCGGCGTGCGTAGTGCACCAAGCCCTCGTCGGGGCTGCCGGCCTGCCAGACGCCGACGGCGCGCTCGCCCTCGGGGGTGACGACGTAGACGGTGCCCTCGTCGTCGATCCGGCCCCAGGTCGACGGGGTGGGTTCGGCGGGCGGCACGGGCGGGGCGGCGTGCCCGGCGTGCAGCGCGTGCGGCACCGGGTGCGGGGCCGGGGTACCGGTGGAAGTGTTCTCCTGGGCCATCGCAGGCTCCTTATCGCCTGTACGCCCGCGGGTGCGGGCGCCCCGCCGCGAAGCGGGGCCGGGTAATGCGGTCGTCACGGGCCGTGCTCGGATGCTACGGCCCCACGCGGCATTCAAGCAGCTCAGCGCGCACCGTGGTACTGGATGGGCCACCTGAAGCTCGTGATCCTACTTCCGGTGGACGCTCTCGATCGGCCCGCAGGTATCGTCAGCCGCCGTGAACAGCCCCGTCGTCCCGCTCGCGGTGGTCGGGCCGACGGCCACCGGAAAGACCGCGCTGGCCGTGGACCTGGCCCGCGAGCTCGGCGGCGAAGTCGTCAACGCCGACGCGATGCAGCTCTACCGGGGCATGGACATCGGCACCGCCAAAGCCACCGAGGCCGAGCGCCGCGGCGTCCCCCACCACCTGCTCGACGTCCTGGACGTGACCGAGACGGCGTCCGTCGCGGCCTACCAGCGGCACGCGCGGGCCGAGATCGAGCGGCTGCTGGCGGCCGGGAAGGTCCCGGTGCTGGCCGGCGGGTCCGGTCTCTACGTCCAGGCCGTGCTCGACGACCTCCGGTTCCCCGGCACCGACCCGGCCGTCCGGGCCCGGCTCGACGCGGAGGCCGAAGAACTCGGCACCCCCGCGTTGTACACCCGGCTGGGTGAGCGCGACCCGGTCGCCGCCGCCAAGATCCTGCCGACCAACACCCGCCGGATCGTGCGCGCCCTCGAGGTCATCGAGATCACCGGCGAGCCGTTCTCGGCGAACCTGCCGGCGCCGGGGCCCGCCCGCTACGGCACGGTCGTGCTCGGCGTCGACCGCCTGCCCGAGGAGCTCGACGAGCGGGTGAACGAGCGGGTGGTGCGGATGTTCGAGGCCGGGCTGGTCGACGAGGTCCGTGAGCTCGAAAAGCGGGGCCTGCGCGAGGGGAAAACGGCGTCGCGGGCGCTCGGCTACCAGCAGGTGCTCGCCGCACTGGACGGCGACGGCGACTTCGAGGCGGCCGCCGCGGCCACGGCGCAGGCCACCCGGCGCTTCGTCCGCAAGCAACGCTCCTGGTTCCGGCGCGACCAGCGGATCCACTGGTTCGACGGCGCCGATCCGGGGCTGGCCGCGCGCGTCCTGGATACCCTGGGCCGGTAACCTGGCCCCATGGGCGGAATCGAGTTCCTCAAGGGGCACGGCACGCAGAACGACTTCGTGCTGCTCCCCGATCCGGCGGGCCGCCTCGAGCTGACCGAAGCGAGGGTCGCCGCGCTCTGCGACCGCCGGCGCGGCCTCGGGGCGGACGGCGTGCTGCGCGTCGTGCGCGCCGCGGCGATCGGCGAGCCGTCCGCGGGCGAGTGGTTCATGGACTACCGCAACGCCGACGGCTCGATCGCGGAGATGTGCGGCAACGGCGTGCGCGTGTTCGCCCGCCACCTGGTCGACGCCGGCCTGGCGGCCGAAGGCGAGTTCGTCGTCGGCACCCGCGCGGGTGATCGCCCGGTCGTGGTGCACCCGGACCGCTCGGTGACCGTCCAGATGGGCCCGGCGACGATCACCGGCACGTCGGTCACGGTGGTGGCCGGCCGCCCGTTCTCCGGCGTCGCGGTCGACGTCGGCAACCCGCACCTGGTCTCGCTGCTCGACGACGACGTGGCCGCCCTCGACCTGCGCGACCAGCCGGATTTCGACCACGACGTGTTCCCGAACGGCGTGAACCTCGAATTCATCAACCACCTCGGCGAGGGCGCGCTGCGGATGCGCGTGCACGAGCGCGGCGTGGGGGAGACGCGCGCGTGCGGCACCGGCACGGTCGCCGCGGTGGCGGCCGCCTTCCACCTGGCGGGCACCGACACCGGAGCCTCCACAGTGGACGTCCCGGGCGGCCGCGTCGAGGTCACGGTGTCCCGCGGCGCATCGACGCTGTCGGGCCCGGCGGAGATCGTGGCCCGCGGCGAAATCGACGAAGCCTGGTGGGCCGCCGCCGGTTCGTGACGCCCTAGCCGGCCAGGATCTCGCCGAGGACGCGACGTCCTTCCGCGGCCTCCTCGCCGTCCCGGGTGCAGGCGACGAGCGTCTTCCACAGCGCCCAGCCGCGGCCGCGGGTCCAGGTGGCGTCGTCGACCGACAGGAGTTCGCGGAACACCCGCCTGCCGTCGGCCGTCAGCAGTGTCCAGGCGATCGCCAGGTCGCACGCCGGGTCGCCGACCCCGCAGGTCCCAAAGTCGATGACGGCCGCCAGTCCGCCGTCGCGCAGCAGGAGGTTGCCCGGGGCCAGGTCGCCGTGGAACCAGCGGTCCACGCCGTCCCAGGGCGCCGCCAGCGCCGCCTCCCAGAGCTCCCCGGCGGGGCCGGTGCCGTGCAGCTTCGCCAGCGCGCGCCGGGCCTGCCCGTCGTAGGTGCGCAGGGTGGCGCCCCGGAACCAGTTGTGCTTCCCCGGCTGCGGGCCGTCCGTCGCGTCGACGCCCTGAAGCGCCGCCACGAACCCGGCCAGGTCCCGCGCGAAGCGGACGGGGTCGGCCACCCCGTCCGCCGTCGCGGGTTCGCCGTCGAGCCACCGGTACACCGACCAGGCGAACGGGTAGCCCTCCCCGGGACGCCCCGCCGCCAGCGGGACCGGGACCGGCAGCGGCAGCCGCGGCGCGAGCGCCGGCAGCCACCGCTGCTCCTTCTCGACGGCCAGCGCGTACTCGGCGGCGCTGGGCAGCCGCACCACCATCGTGTCGCCGAGGTGGAAGGTGAAGTTGTCCCACCCGCTCGTCCGCACCGGCCGGACCGGGAGCCCGGCCCACCGCGGGAACTGGCCGTCGATCAGCCGCCGCACCTGATCGGTGCCGACGCTGACCCGCCGCGGCAGCGGGCCGAGGTCCCGGGGCGCGTCAGACACTGGCTTCGACCGCGAATTCGCCCTCTCGCGTGGTGATGTCCGCGACGGCGCCGGCGACCCGGATGTCCGACTGGACGTCCGCGAACCGCGCCAGCAGCTCGGCCGGGCCGGTCACGGTCAGCGTCTCGACGGCCGCCCGCATCGACACCTTCGCGTCCGTCTTCGCCCGGCGCACCGCGGCGATCACCTGGCTCGCCAGCGCGAGCAGCTGCGGATCGCCGTCCGACGACGTCACGACCGGCCAGGCGGCCCGGTGCACCGAACCCTCCTGCCACCACGACCAGACCTCCTCGGTCGCGAACGGCAGGAACGGCGCGAACAGCCGCAGCACCGCCGACAACGCCGTCACCAGCGCGACCTGCGCGGACTCCGCTCCCGCAGGACCGCTGTCGCCGTACGCGCGGCCCTTCACCAGCTCGACGTAGTCGTCGCAGAACGTCCAGAAGAACGTCTCGGTCACCTGCAGCGCCCGCGCGTAGTCCAGCGCCTCCAAAGCCGCGGTCGCCTGCTCGACGACGACGGCCAGCGACGCCAGCAGCGCCCGGTCCAGCGGCTCGGTGACCACTGCGGACGCCGAAGGCACGCCGAGGCCGAGGACGAACCGGCTCGCGTTGAGCAGCTTCGTCGCCAGCCGCCGCCCGACCTTCATCTGGCCTTCGTCCACGGCGGTGTCGACGCCGGGCCGCGCACTCGCCGCCCAGTAGCGGACCGCGTCCGAGCCGAAGCGCTCCAGCAGGTCCACCGGCGTCGTCACGTTGCCCTTGGACTTCGACATCTTCTTGCGGTCCGGGTCGAGCACCCAGCCCGCGATCGAGGCCGCCCGCCACGGCAGCACGCCGTGCTCCAGCTCCGCGCGCACCGCCGTCGAGAACAGCCAGGTGCGGATGATCTCGTGCGCCTGCGGCCGCAGGTCCATCGGGAACACCCGCGCGAACAGGTCGTCGTCGAGGCTCCACCGGCCGACGATCTGCGGCGTCAGCGACGATGTAGCCCAGGTGTCCATCACGTCGGGGTCGGCGGCGAACCCGCCCGGGACACCGCGCTGCTCCTCGGTGAACCCCGGTGGCACGTCGCTGCTCGGGTCCACCGGCAGCGTGTCCGGCAGCAGGCGCGCGTCGTAGTCGGGCTCGCCGTGGTCGTCGAGCCGGTACCACAGCGGGATCGGCACGCCGAAGAACCGCTGCCGGCTGATCAGCCAGTCCCCGGCGAGGTTCTCCACCCACGACGAGTACCGGACGCGCATGTGCTTCGGCACCCAGTTCAGCTCTTCGCCGCGGGCGAGCATCTTCTCCCGGAAGGCCGCGTCGTTCCCGCCGTTGCGCAGGTACCACTGCCGGCTGGCAACGATCTCCAGCGGCTTGTCACCCTTCTCGTAGAACTTCACCGAGTGCGTGATCGGCCGCGGTTCCCCGTGCAGGGCCCCGGCTTCGCGCAGCAGGCGGACCAGGATCTCACGTCCCGTGTGGACGGTCTTGCCCACCAGCGGCGCGTACGCCTCCGCGGGCACCCCGGACGGCGCGTCCGGCAGGAACCGGCCGTCGCGGCCGAGCACCACCCGCGTCGCCAGCCGCAGCTCCCGCCACCAGGTGACGTCGGTGGTGTCGCCGAAGGTGCACACCATCGCGATCCCGCGGCCCTTCTCCGGATCCGCGAGGTGGTGCGCCACGACGGGCACCTCGACGCCGAACACCGGCGTCCGCACGGCTCTCCCGAACAGCGGCTTGAAGCGTTCGTCGTCCGGGTGGGCCACCAGCGCGACACAGGCGGGCAGCAGCTCGGGCCGGGTCGTCGCGATCACGACGTCTTCGCCGTCCGGGCCGGTGAACGCGAGGTCGTGGAACGCACCCCGGCGTTCGCGGTCCTCCAGTTCGGCCTGGGCGACGGCGGTGCGGAAGCTGACGTCCCACAGCGTCGGCGCTTCGGCCTGGTAGGCCTCGCCGCGGTCGAGGTTGCGCAGGAACGCGCGCTGCGAGATCAGCCGCGAGTCGTGCCCGATCGTCTGGTAGGTCATCGTCCAGTCGACCGACAGCCCGAGCTGCCGCCACAGCTGCTCGAAGACCTGCTCGTCGGTCTCGGTCAGCGACTCGCACAGCTCGACGAAGTTGCGCCGCGAAATCGAGACCACGTCCTTGCCCGGCTTCTCCGGGGCGCGGAAGCCCGGGTCGTAGGGCAGCGACGGGTCACAGCGCACGCCGAAGTGGTTCTGCACCCGGCGTTCGGTCGGCAGGCCGTTGTCGTCCCACCCCATCGGGTAGAACACCTCGAGCCCGCGCATCCGCTGGAACCGCGCGAGGATGTCGGTTTGGGTGAAGGAGAAGACGTGCCCGATGTGCAGCGACCCGCTGACCGTCGGCGGGGGAGTGTCGATCGAGTAGATCTCGTCCCGGGTCTTGGTGCGGTCGAAGCGGTAGGCGCCGGTGGACTCCCATACGGGTACCCACTTGGCCTCCAGACCGTCGACACCGACCTTGTCCGGGACTCGCGGGCGTTCGTATGGGGTACTCATGAAGCAACTCTAGGGTGCGGCGGAACCGGTTTTCGCCTCGGTCGGCAGGTCGCGCATGTGCCGCAGGGGTGAGCACACCACCCACAGCACCGACGCAGCCTCGCCGGCCACGGCCACCCACAGCGCGCCGCGCAACCCGAGTCCTTCGCCGAGCGCGCCGCCCAGCAGCCCGCCGAGCGGGATCGTGCCCCAGACGATGAACCGCACGCTCGCGTTCATCCGGCCGAGCAGCCGGTCGGGGCAGATCACCTGCCGGTAGGAGACCGAGGCCACGTTGTAGACGATGATCCCGAACCAGCCGAGCGCCGACCCGAACCCGGCGAGGACGAGCCGCCAGCCCGGCGCGGCCAGCGGGAGCAGCAGGTGGCCGGGGAGGGTGCACAGGGGAACCAGCCAGATCGACCGCGCCTGGCCGATCCGCCGGGTGAGCGCGCTCGAGCAGACCGCGCCGAGGATCCCGCCGGCGCCCCCGACCGCCAGCAGCGCGCCGACCGCGGCCGGGGCCAGCCCGACGGTCCGGGTCAGGAACAGCACGTACACCGCGGTGAACGCGCCGCCGAAGAAGTTCGCCGTCGCCGTCGTGCCCACCGTCGCCCGCAGCGGCTTGTCGGAGAACACGAACCGCAGCCCTTCGGCGATCTGCGGCAGCAGCCGGGCCCGGCCGTCGCGCTCCGGCGCCGGTTCGACCGCGCGGATGCGCAGCAGGAACAGGGCCGACGTCAGGTAGCCGAGGCTGGTGACCAGCACGGTGTTCGCCGCGTTGAGGACCTGGACCAGCACGCCGGCCGCGCCCGGTCCGGCGATCTGCGCGGTCGACTGGACGGCCTGCAGCTTCGCGTTGCCCTCCAGCAGGTGCTCCCGCCCCACGAGCGACGGCAGGTAGGACTGGTAGGCGACGTCGAAGAACACCGTCGCGATGCCCACGAACAGCATCACCACCACGAGCTGGACGAGCGTCAGCACTCCGGCCCACCACGCGAGCGGCACGGTGAGCAGCAGCGCGAAGCGGGTGAAGTCGGCGGTGAGCATCACCCGGCGGCGGCTCAGCCGGTCCACCCACACGCCGGCGGGCAGCCCGATCAGCAGGAAAGCGAGCGTTTCGGCCGCGGTCAGCAGCCCCATCTCGAACGGCGTCGCGGCCAGCGTCACGGCCGCGAGCAGCGGAATCGCGGTGTACCCGACGGCGGTGCCGAACTGGCTGGCCGTGTCGCCGGCCCAGAGCCGCCGGAAGTCCGCGTGGCGGAAGAGTGACCCCCTGTGCATGGCTCCCGAGTCTGGCGGGACTGATTGGAAAGTGTCAATCACTGTTCGCTCTAAGCTGTGCGCCGTGCCACCCGAGAAACGACGTCCCGCGACCGAAGCCGAGGCCGCCGCGCTGGCCTCCGGAATACGGCTGCGCATCATCCGGTTGACCTTCTCGGAGGCGCTGACGAACAAGGAGCTGGCGAGGCGGCTGGGCCGGGACCCCGCGACCACGCTGCACCACGTGCGCAGACTCGTCGAGACCGGCTTCCTCGCCGCGCAGCCGCCGCGCCGCGGGGCCCGGGGCGCCCGGGAAATTCCGTATCTTTCGACGGGGCTTTCGTGGACACTCGACTCATGCGGTGACAAGGGCGTGGAACAGGCGGTTCTCGAGGCTTATCTGGCCGAGATCGCCGAAACCGGATTCGAGGGCGTGCACCAGTCGCGCCTGGTCGTCCAGGTGGCCCCCGAGGAGCGGGCAGAGCTGGAAACGCGGCTCAACGCCCTGCTCGAGGAGTTCCGCGCGCGCCCGCGCCGCCCCGGCGCCGAGCGCACCGCGGTCTACCTCGCCACCTATCCCAGCACGTAAAAGTTCGGTTCCCGCGGCGAATCGTGGGAACATGGAGGCACGATGACAGAACTGACACACACCGAAGACCACGACGACGACCTGTACGACCCGTCGACCGGCGAGATGGAGCTCGAAGACCGCGCGTCGCTGCGCCGGGTCGCGGGGCTGTCCACGGAGCTGGACGACGTCACCGAGGTCGAATACCGGCAACTGCGGCTCGAACGCGTCGTGCTGGTCGGCGTGTGGACCGAGGGCACGGCCCTGCAGTCCGAGGCGTCGCTGGCCGAGCTGGCGCGCCTGGCCGAGACGGCGGGCTCGGAGGTCCTCGAAGGCCTCATCCAGCGGCGGACCAAGCCGGACCCGGCCACCTACATCGGCTCGGGCAAGGTGCGGGAGCTGCGGGACATCGTCGGCTCCACCGGCGCCGACACGGTGATCTGCGACGGCGAGCTCTCGCCGGGCCAGCTGCGGCAGCTCGAGGAGAAGGTCAAGGTCAAGGTGATCGACCGGACCGCCCTGATCCTCGACATCTTCGCCCAGCACGCCCGGTCCAAGGAGGGCAAGGCGCAGGTCGAGCTGGCCCAGCTGCAGTACCTGATCCCGCGGCTGCGCGGGTGGGGTGCGTCGCTGTCCCGGCAGGCCGGTGGCCGCGCCGGTGGCGCGAACGGCGGTGTCGGCCTGCGCGGTCCCGGTGAGACCAAGCTCGAGACCGACCGGCGGCGGATCAACAAGCGCGTGGCGAAGCTGCGCCGGGAGATCGCGGCCATGGACACCATCCGCGAGACCAAGCGCGGGCGGCGGCTGGCCAACGAGGTGCCCAGCGTGGCGATCGTCGGCTACACCAACGCCGGCAAGTCGAGCCTGCTCAACGCGCTGACCGGGGCCGGGGTGCTGGTGGAGGACGCGCTGTTCGCCACCCTCGACCCGACCACCCGGCGCGCGCAGACGCCGGACGGCCGCGGCTACACGCTGACCGACACCGTCGGCTTCGTGCGGCACCTGCCGCACCAGCTGGTGGACGCGTTCCGCTCGACGCTGGAGGAGGCCGCGGACGCGGACCTGCTCGTGCACGTGGTGGACGGGTCCGACCCGGCGCCCGAGGAGCAGGTCAGCGCGGTGCGCGAGGTGCTCGGCGAGATCACGCGCAAGCGCAAGGAGCCGCTCCCGCCGGAGCTGCTGGTGATCAACAAGACCGACGCGTCCGACGAGGTCAGCCTGGCCCGCCTGCGGCACGCGCTGGCCGGCTCGGTCCAGGTCTCGGCCCGGACCGGGGCGGGCATCCCGGAGCTCGTCGAGGTGATCGCCGACCGCCTGCCGCGGCCGGAGGTCACGGTCGAGGTCCTCGTGCCGTACTCGCGCGGCGAGCTGGTCGCGCGGGCGCACGCGGACGGCGAGGTCCTCGAAGAGGAGCACGCCGAGGAGGGCACGCGCCTGCTGGTGCGGGTCCGCCCGGACCTCGCGGCGGCTTTGCGCGAGTACGAGACCAACTCGACCAGGGCCTGACACGTCTCCGTAGTGTGCGACCGGAGTGGTCGCACACTACGGAGGTGGCTGGGTGCGCTGGGCTGTCGTTCTGGTCTTCACGGTCGTGCTGGGCGGGGCGGCCCCCGCTTGGGCGGCTCCTGCGCCGGAGCCGTTGTGCACGATGAAGGACTCCCGGATCGGCGAGCTGTCCGGCCTGGTCTCCGACGGGTCCAAGCTGTACGCGATCAACGACGGCGGCAGCAAGGTCCAGGTGTTCGTGCTGGGCCGGGACTGCAAGGTGCAGAAGGTCCTCACGGACAAGACCGACCCGTTCGACGTCGAGGACCTGGCCCGCACGCCGGACGGGACGCTGTGGCTGTCCGACACCGGCGACAACAAGAAGGGCCGGCTGACGGTCGCCCTGCTGGAGATGAACCCGCAGGGCAAGGTGACGCTGCACCGGCTCACCTACCCGGACGGCCAGCACGACACCGAAGCGCTGATCATGGACAAGGCGGGAACGCCGTACCTGATCACCAAGGACATCCTCGGCGAGGCCCGGGTCTACCGGCCATCGGGGCCACTGGCGAGCCCGGGCCCGACCACGCTGGAAAAGGTCGGAACGGTGAAGATCGCCACGACGGACACCCAGGGCGGCCCGGTCGGTTCGATCGGCTCGGTCCTGGTGACGGGCGGTGCCTCGATGGCCGACGGCAGCGCGGTGGCCTTGAGGACGTACACGGACGCGTACGTGTACGCGGCCCCGGACGGCGACGTCCTGGCGGCCCTGCAGCGCAACCCGGTGCGGATCCCGTTGCCGGGGGAGAAGCAGGGCGAGGCGATCGCGTTCGACCCGGACGGGACGCTGATTTCGGGAAGCGAAGGCGTGGGCCAGCCGCTGCGCACGGTGAAGGGGGCGGCGGCGTTGGCGGCTTCGGCAGCGCCGGCGTCGGACGGCACACCGGCATCGAGCACGGGCGGTGGGGGTGGCTCGTCGGACGGCGGCGGAGTGCCGATCCTGCCGGCGGCGGGGATCGCGGTGGCGGTGGCGGGCTTGGGGTGGTTCGGGTTCTCCAGGTTGCGTCGCCGCCGAGGCTGAGCGCGCCGACCGCTGGCCCACCCTGGCCGCCACCGAGGCTTGGTGCGCGAAGCACCGCCGCAGCGGACGGCGTGCCTCGGGTGGCCCCTCCGCGCGGTGCGGGGCGCGGCGGCACTGGCCGCGCAGTCCGTCGCACCGGCGGAGGGAACGACCTTGACCGGCACGAGCGCGTCGTCCGGCTCGGCGGAGGACGGGGCCGGGCTCCCCGTCCTGCCTGCCGCCGGGATCACGGTCGCCATGGTCGGTCTCGGCTGGTTCGGCTCCCCACGGCCGAAGATCATCCGATCCGGTGAATCTCCCGGGCCGTGCGAAAGCCCGGAAGCCAATCCCTAGAGGCGGCGGAGCACCGCCACCACCTTGCCGAGCACCGTGGCGTCGTCGCCGGGGATCGGCTCGTACGCCTCGTTGTGCGGCATCAGCCAGATGTGGCCGCCCTTGCGCTTGAACGTCTTGACCGTGGCCTCGCCGTCGATCATCGCCGCGACGATCTCGCCGTTGTCCGCGTCCGGCTGCTGGCGGACCACGACCCAGTCGCCGTCGGTGATGGCCGCGTCGACCATCGAGTCACCGGTGACCTTCAGCAGGAACAGCTCGCCCTCGCCGACGATCTCCCGCGGCAGCGGGAACACGTCCTCGATGGCCTGCTCGGCCAGCACCGGGCCACCGGCGGCGATCCGGCCGACCAGCGGCACGTACGCCGCCTTCGGCATGACCGGCTGCTGGTCCATCTCGATGCCCATGGGGTTGTCGTCGGTCGCCGCGAGCACACCGACCGCGCGCGGGCGGTTCGCGTCCCGGCGCAGGTAGCCCTTGCGCTGCAGCGCGCGCAGCTGGTGCGAGACCGACGACGTCGACGTCAGCCCGACCGCCTCGCCGATCTCGCGGACGCTCGGCGGGTAGCCGAACCGGCTCACCCAGGTGCGGATCACGTCGAGCACCTGCTGCTGGCGGACGGTGAGGGTCTCGTCCACGTCGTACACCTCGGGCATGGCGTGCACCTTGCCCGAGCCGCCGGGGGACCCGCTGGTCCTGCCCGCCTTGTTCTCCTTCGCCACTGCGTCGCCTCCCAGACGTTCGCTGCACGTATCTGCGCGCCGGCCGCCGCCCGCGGGGTTGCGGGCAGGCTCGCCGGCGGCATCTGCCCGGCAGATGCCCTGGTCACCGACGTTAGCCCCCGGGCACGACGATTTCAAACATCTGTTCGATCGACACGCCGTGTCCGCTCGATTTTGTCGGTGGCAGGTGGTAGACCTTCGCACGGGCGTTCGATAGAACGCCTGTTCGACCTTGATCCACGGGCCGCTCCCGGCCCCGGAAACGGGCGGACACCAGGGTTTCGAGGAGGTTCGGATGTCCATTCTGGCCGAACGCGGACACGTTCGCCCGGCGACCCCGGTCCCGGCGCCCCTCCGTCCCGTGCGCATCCTGCGCGGGCGCCGCGGCGAGGTGCACCGCCCGCCGACGCGCGCGCGGGTCGTGGCGGGCCGGCGCCCGGCCGGGGCACCGTGCGCGGCGCCGCGGCGGGTGCCGGTGCGGTGGCCCTGGCTGGCCGCCCTCGCCGTCGCGAGCTGCCTCATGATCACCGGATTGGGTCTTCTGGGGAGCGGGGCGTCCGGCGCCCCGGTGCCGGAGCGGACGGCGACGGTGTCCGTCGGCCAGGGTGACACGCTCGCTTCGCTGGCCGCCCGATTCGCGCCAGACAGTGAGCCTGGCGCGGTTGTCGCCCGGATCAAGGAACTGAATCGCCTGGACCAGGCCGTTCTGGTGCCCGGGCTGCCGCTCACGGTCCCGGTGGCGGACGCCGCCGCCGTCCCCGCACCCTGATCCGCCGGCACCGTCAACCGCACTCACCCGGGCGTGGATCGGGTCCGGCGCGCCGCTTGCGCGCGCCCCTCTCGAGTTCTACCCTTCGCCGCTATATGTAGTAGTTACACCGCTGTAGTTGGTCCACAGGTTGGGGTAGACTGGGCAGCAGTTGTCCACAGCTGGTCGGCCTTTACCCACCGGATGTCCACAAAACGATCACCAGGTGCAGGGGTTGCGTGGTGGCCGCGGGGACGTCGACCGCGGGCGGCCGGCGCGGAGGGGAAGGTGATCGGCGGATGAGGTGCCCGTTCTGCCGGCATGCGGACTCTCGGGTCGTCGACTCCCGAGAGGTGGATGAAGGCCAGGCGATCCGCAGGCGGCGCTCGTGCGCGTCGTGCGGACGGCGGTTCACGACGTCGGAGACGATGGTGCTCGCCGTCGTCAAGCGGTCCGGGGTCACCGAACAGTTCAGCCGGGACAAGGTGGTGAGCGGCGTCCGCCGCGCCTGCCAGGGCAGGCCGGTCGACGACGACGCGCTGCAGCAGCTCGCGCAGCGCGTGGAGGAGTCGATCCGCTCCGCCGGGCTGGCGGAGATCCCGAGTCACGAAGTCGGCCTGGCCATCCTGGGTCCGCTGCGTGAGCTCGACGGGGTCGCCTACCTCCGGTTCGCCAGTGTCTACCGCTCCTTCTCCTCGGTCGAAGACTTCGAGAAGGAGATCGCTGACCTGCGTGAGGCCATGGCGGGTGCTGCTGCCGAGAAGGACAGCGATCAGCGCGAAGACGGCGACTGAGCCGTCCCGCTGCGGGAGAGGGTTCAACCGATGACGGAAACCGTGGGAACGGGGGCCCGCGCGGCCGCCGGCAAGAAGAGCAAGGCCGCCGGCGGGCTGAGCGTGCGGCGCGTCTTCACGACCGAAGGCCAGCACCCGTACGACCAGGTGACCTGGGAGCAGCGGGACGTCGTCATGACGAACTGGCGCGACGGCTCGGTCAACTTCGAGCAGCGCGGCGTGGAGTTCCCCGAGTTCTGGTCGGTCAACGCCACCAACATCGTCACCAGCAAGTACTTCCGCGGCGCCGTCGGCAGCCCGCAGCGCGAGCGCAGCCTCAAGCAGCTCATCGACCGCGTCGTGCACACCTACGTCAAGGCCGCCCGCGACCACGGCTACTTCGCCACGCCGCAGGACCTCGAAATCTTCGAGCACGAACTCACCTGGATGCTGCTGCACCAGGTCTTCAGCTTCAACTCCCCGGTCTGGTTCAACGTCGGCACGCCGTCGAAGCAGCAGGTCAGCGCGTGCCAGCCGTACGACGCCCTCGTGAGTACCCCCGGCGGCGCCGTGCCGATCGGCCGCTTCGTCGAGCTGAACGCCGTGGGTGCCAAGGTGTACGACGCGCACGGCCTTACCAAGGTCGTCGCCACCAAGGCGAACGGGATCAAGGAAGTCCTGCGGGTCACGACGAAGTCGGGCCACGTTCTCGACGTGACAGCGGACCACCTCGTGTGGCGAGCGAGTGCGGGTGGCGGGAAGTTCGTGCCCGCCGGCGACCTGCGGGTCGGCGACCAGCTCGAATGGCACCGCCGGGCCGCTTTCGGTGAAGAGGAGATCAGGGAAACCGACATCGCCGAAGCCGCGCTGGCCGGCTGGCTGCAGTCGGACGGCTTCGTCGGTCAGCACGACGGGACGAACCGCTCGCTCACCATCGAAGCCATGACCGTGAACGACGCCGAGCTGGCTTGGGTGCGTACGGCGCTCGACCGCGTCTTCCCGGACGTGCACCGCCACGAACGTGCCGTCGAAACCCAGGACAAGACCCTCGACTGCCGCCGAACCCGGCTCTACGGCAACGTCCTCGAGAACTTCGTCGAAACCTGGGGCCTGCGTGCTCGCGGAGTCGACATGGAGGTGCCGTCGTTCCTGTACACGGCGCCGCTGCCGGTCGTCGCCGCTTACCTGCGGAGCATTTTCCAAGCCGAGGGCTATGTCTCCGCGCGGGAGCGGTCCACTTTGGTCGCGCTGGACATGATCGGCGAAGACCTGGTCCGCGGTCTCCAGCAGTTGCTGGCCCGGTTCGGCATCTTCGCCCGGGTGGGCCGCAAGAAGGAGAGCCGGCCGGATCGGCACGACCTCTGGGGCATCCGCATCCAGAACGCCGGTGACCGGCGGATCTTCGCGGACGAGATCGGCTTCGTCGATCCGGTGAAGACGGCGAAGCTCGAGGCGTCCTTCGAAAAGCCCGGCCTGCCTGCCCACGAGCGGAAGCGGCTGGAGATCGCCGCGATCGAAAGCCGCGGCGAGCTGCCGGTTTACGACATCCAGACGGAATCCGGCGAGTACCTGTCCGGGAACCTCCGCGTCCACAACTGTTTCATCCTCGCCGTCGACGACACGATGGAGTCGATCCTCAACTGGTACCGCGAGGAGGGCCTGATCTTCAAGGGCGGCTCCGGCGCCGGCCTCAACCTCTCCCGCATCCGCTCCTCGAAGGAGCTGCTGACCTCCGGCGGCACCGCGTCCGGCCCGGTCTCGTTCATGCGCGGCGCCGACGCGTCCGCGGGCACCATCAAGTCCGGCGGCGCCACCCGGCGCGCGGCGAAGATGGTCGTCCTCGACGTCGACCACCCGGACATCGAAGAGTTCATCCAGACCAAGGCGCGCGAAGAGGAGAAGATCAAGGTCCTCCGCGACGCCGGGTTCGACATGGACCTCTCCGGCGCGGACATCTCCTCGGTGCAGTACCAGAACGCGAACAACTCGGTCCGCGTGTCCGACGAGTTCATGCAGGCGGTCGAGAACGGCACCGACTTCGGCCTGCGCGCGCGGCTCACCGGCGAGGTCATCGACCGCACCGACGCGAAGAAGCTGTTCCGCACCATGGCGCAGGCCGCGTGGGAGTGCGCCGATCCCGGCATCCAGTACGACGGCACGATCAACGACTGGCACACCTGCCCCGAGTCGGGCCGGATCACCGCGTCGAACCCGTGCAGCGAGTACATGCACCTCGACAACTCCAGCTGCAACCTGGCGTCGCTGAACCTGCTGAAGTTCGTCACCCCCGAGGGCACGTTCGACGCGCCGCTGTTCGCCCGCGCCGTCGAGTTCGTCATCACCGCAATGGACGTCTCGATCTGCTTCGCGGACTTCCCGACCGAGCCGATCGCCGACACCACGCGCAAGTTCCGCCAGCTCGGCATCGGCTACGCGAACCTCGGCGCGCTGCTGATGGCGCTGGGCCACGCGTACGACTCCGACGGCGGCCGCGCGCTCGCGGCGGCGATCACGTCGCTGATGACGGGTGTGTCGTACCGGCGTTCGGCCGAGATGGCGCAGGTCGTCGGTGCGTACGAGGGTTACGCGCGCAACGCCGAAGCGCACCAGCGCGTGATGCGCAAGCACGCGGCGGCGAACGAGCTCGTCCGCACGTACCACTCGAACGACGCCGCGGTCCGCGCGCTGGCGACGGAGGAGTGGCAGAAGGGCATCGAGATCGGCGCGAAGCACGGCTGGCGCAACGCGCAGGCGTCGGTGCTCGCCCCCACCGGCACCATCGGCTTCATGATGGACTGCGACACCACCGGGATCGAGCCGGACTTCTCGCTGGTGAAGTTCAAGAAGCTCGTCGGCGGCGGTTCGATGCAGATCGTCAACCAGACGGTGCCGCGCGCGCTGGAGGCACTGGGTTACCCGGGCGAGCAGGTCGAGGCGATCGTCGAGTACGTGGCGCAGAACGGCCACGTCGTCGACGCGCCGGGGCTGCGTCCCGAGCACTACGAGGTGTTCGACTGCGCGGTCGGCGAGCGCTCGATCGCGCCGATGGGGCACGTCCGGATGATGGCCGCGGTGCAGCCGTTCCTCTCGGGCGCGATCTCCAAGACGGTCAACATGCCGGAGTCGGCGACGGTCGAAGAGGTCGAGGAGATCTACTTCCAAGGCTGGAAGCTCGGCCTCAAGGCCCTCGCGATCTACCGCGACAACTGCAAGGTCGGCCAGCCGCTGTCGACGGCGAAGAAGACATCGGAGACCGCCGCCGCCGAGCCGGAGAAGGTCGTCGAGTACCGCCCGGTCCGCAAGCGCCTGCCGAAGAAGCGCCCGAGCCAGACGGTGTCGTTCACCGTCGGCGGCGCGGAGGGCTACCTGACGGCGGGCTCGTACCCGGACGACGGCCTCGGCGAGATCTTCGTCAAGCTGGGCAAGCAGGGCTCGACGCTGGCGGGCGTGATGGACGCGTTCTCGATGTCCATCTCGGTCGGCCTCCAGCACGGCATCCCGCTCGAGTTCTACGTCTCGAAGTTCTCCAACCTCCGCTTCGAGCCGGCGGGCATGACGGACGACCCGGACATCCGCATCGCGACGAGCGTGATGGACTACCTGTTCCGCAGGCTGGCCCTGGACTACCTGCCGTACGAGAAGCGCTCCCAGCTGGGCATCCTCTCGGCGGACGAGCGCTCGGCCGAAGTCGAGGCGTCCTACGGCGCCCCGAAGGTCGACCTCGAAGCCCTTCAGTCCACTGTGGACGCATCGCCGGAGCCGCATGTGGCGGAGCCGGAGCACCCGCACCGCGAAGCCCAGACGACGACGGAGCTGATGGAGCTCCGCCTCGGCAAGGCGGCGGACGCCCCGCTCTGCATGACGTGCGGAACGAAGATGCGCCCGGCAGGTTCGTGCTACGCCTGCGAAGGCTGCGGCGCGACCTCGGGTTGTAGCTGACGGATCCGCGGCCGGGCCGGGCATCGCCTGCCCGGCTCGGCCGCGGTGCTCAGCGGGCCAGGATCTGCGCCACGACACCGCCGAGGTCGCCGGCCGGCTCGGTGCTCCGCCAAGCGACGAAGTGGTCCGGCCGCACCAAGACGGCGCCGCCCTCCGCGATCCCGGTGGCGCTGAGCCAGGTTTCGTCCTCGACGACGTGTGCGTCGACGTCGAGCCTCTGCGCCGCCTCGAGCCACCCCCGGCCGGACGGGCCGGCCAGCAGCGTGAGCCGCCGGCCGACCAGGTCCAAAGTAGACACGCCGTCGCCCAGCCAGGTGTGCGGCACGCGGGAGCCGGGTGTCCCGTCCAGGATGACGTCCTCCGTGGACGGCAGCGCGGTCCGCGCACCGAGCACCGCCGCCGAGGCGTAGCGGAAGCCGAGGTGGACGATCGGGGCGTTGACCACGCCCGCCGCGGCGCGAGCGGCGGCCGCCGCCGGCCCCTGTTCCCAGTGCAACCGGGGATCTTCGAGCCGCAGCAACGCCTGTTCGAGCGCGAGTGCCGCCACCGGACGGCGTTCGGCTTCGTAGGTGTCCAGCAGCGCCGGGCCGGCCGAGCCGTCGAGGACCGCGGCCAGCTTCCACGCCAGGTTGTGCGCGTCGGCGATGCCGGTGTTCGCGCCGAACGCGCCGAGCGGCGGCACCGCGTGCGCCGCGTCCCCGGCCAGGAACACGCGGCCGGCGCGGAACCGGTCGGCCAGCAGGCCCCGCACCCGCCACGGCAGCGCGCTCAGCACCTCCACCGCAAGGTCCGGGTCGCCGACGGCGGCGCGGATCAGCGCGCGGCAGCGGTCCGGGGGGAACGCCTCCGCCGGCTCGTCGCCGAGTCCGGTGTGGAAGATCCAGTCCTTTTCGCCGTCGACGGTCACCAGCATCCCGGGTGACTCGGGCGTGGTGATCGTGCAGTTCGCGAAGTGGTGGCCTTTCGTGTACGGCGTGAGGTCGGCGCGGAAGAGGATGTTGAGCAGGGGCTTTCCGAGTGCGCCCGGCCCGGTCGTGCCGATGCCGAGTGTGGCGCGCACCTCGCTGCGGCTGCCGTCGGCCGCGACCAGGTAGCTCGCGCGCACGGTTTGCCGGCCGTCCGGCCCGTCGAGCACCGCGGTGACGCCGGAGTCGTCCTGCTGTGCCGAGACGAGCGTGGTCGAGTACGCGACCGTGGCTCCGCGCTCCCGCGCCGCGCTCAGCAGCACCGCGTCGAGCCGGTCCTGCGGACAGGTGCCGCGCAGCACGCCCGGGCTGAGCTCGCTCGCCGTGAGGTTCGGGGTGTTCGGCACGGCGGGCGGGGTGTCCGGCAGGTCCGCCGTCGCCAGGGTCGGCGCGGAGATCTTGCCGAGCGTGGCGGACGCCCGGACGGCGACGGCCTCGACGTCGCCGTGGATGCCGGCCTGGCGGAAGAACTCCATGGTGCGGAAGCCGAGACCGGTGGCGCGCGGGTGCGGGGACGGGCCGGCCGCGCGTTCCACGACGAGGGCCGGGACGCCGTGGCCGGCGAGGAAGAGGGCGGTGGACAGGCCGACGGTGCCCCCGCCGGCGATGAGAACCGGAATCATGCTGGAACCCCCAGTTGTGGCTACGGTGTACTCGCTACGGATACACCGTAGCCACTCGGGTACGATGTTCGCAACGGACGATGGGAGAACGACGATGGCCGACGAGCCGGCGCTGGTGTGGGCCAAGGAACGGCGCAGCCCGCGGCGCCAGGCCCCGGGGGTCGAGCAGATCGTGCGCACGGCGATCGCGATCGCCGACGCCGAAGGCCTCCCCGCGGTCTCGATGCGCCGGGTGGCGACGGACCTCGGCTCGGGCACGGCGTCGCTCTACCGCTACGTGGCGAGTCGCGACGAGCTGCTGGACCTGATGATCGACGAGGTGAAGGCCGCCGAGCACACCGAAATCACCGGCGACTGGCGAGCGGACCTGGCGAGCGTCGCCCACCAGGTCCGGCTGACGCTGCTGCGGCACCCCTGGCTGAGCGGCGAGCTGCCGGGCCGTCCGGCGCTGGGAACGAACTCGTTGCGTCGCCACGAAGCCGCGCTGGCCGCAGCGGCCGGGCTGACCGCCGACATCACCTTGGCGGCGGGAGTGGTGGACACGGTGCTGGCGTACGTCTTCGGCACGGTCGCGCAGGAACTGGCGGAGCTGCAGGCCCAGCGCCGCTCCGGCCTGACGAAGGAGCAGTGGCAGACGAGCGTGGGCCCGTACATCCGCGACGTCATCGAGAGCGGGCGGTACCCGCAGTTCACCCGCCGGGTGGTCGAGGGCGAAGAGTGGAGCGCGGAGCGGGTGTTCGAGTTCGGCCTGAACTGCGTCCTGGACGGCGTCGCGGCCCGGGCCGGCTGACTCACCGAATCTCCACGAAAGCCCCGCACCCCGACCACAAGCACGCGGCATCATCGACCCGATGACGTACGCACGCTGGCTCCAGGATTTCGAAACCGAGGCCGAACGCCGCGGGCAGCGCGAAGACCCACCGTGGGAACGGGGCGCGCGCCTCCACCCCGACGTCGCCAAGAGTGTCCAGCGGTTCCAGGTCGGCGAAGCCGGCGACGGGGCCAACCTCATCGCGAAAGCCGCCGGGGACGACACCTACCTCGCCGCCGTGAAGCTCTTCGTCGCCGAGGAACAGAACCACGCGCGGATGCTCGGCCTGCTGCTCGGCGCCGGTGGGGTGCCGACCCTGGCGAGCCACTGGTCGGACACCGTGTTCGTCAAGCTGCGGCGGGCGCTGGGGCTGCGGCTGGAACTCATGGTGCTGCTCATCGCCGAGGTCGTCGCCCTGCGGTACTACCGCGCCCTGCGCGACGGCACGGCAGACCCCTTGGTGACGCAGGTCGCGGCCCGCATCCTCGCCGACGAGGAGCGCCACGTCCCCTTCCACTGCCACCGGCTCCGCGCCGGCTTCGGCGGCCTGTCCAAGGCAGCGCGCGCCACGGTGTTCGGGGGCTGGCGGGTGCTGCTGCTCGGCGTCGCGGTCACCGTTGCCGCGGACCACGGGCGGGCACTGCACCACCTCGGCGTCGGGCGGCTCGTCTTCGTCGCCGACGTGCTCACCGAGTTCGAGGCCGCCCTCGCGCGGATCCGCGGTGAGGAGCCGAGGCCGGAGCCGCGGCACCTCCCGAAGCGCGCCCGGCCGCGCGGGCTCTTCTAAAGGAGCCCGGCCAGCTGCCGCAGCGCCGCGGTGATCCGCTCCGAAGACACGCCCCGCGACGTCTGGTGCAGGAACAGCTCGGGCGCCAACGGTGCCAGCAGCACATCCGCCAGGACGTCCGGGTCCGCAGCCCCCGCCGCCTCGGCCAGCACCCGCACGTGCGTCCGCCAAAAGCCGTACGCCCCCGTGGTGAACCGCGAATGGCCCACCTCCGCGCCCAGCACCAAGGGTGCGTGCCGCTCCAGCAGCCCCACCATCGCCTCGTAGAACGCCGCCAGCCGCTCGGCCGGTGGTGCGCCCGGGCCCAGGGGTGGGTCTCCGCGCAGCAACGACTCCTGCAACCGCCGCTCGTGCTCGTCCAGGAGGGCCACCGCGATCGACGACCGGTCCGGATAACGCCGGTACAGCGTTCCCCGGCCGACGCCCGCCGCGCGGGCGATGTCCTCCATCGTCACCTCGGCCGCGCCGCGGGTGGTGAACAGCTGCTCGGCCGCCGCGAGGATCTTGGCGCGGTTGCGGGCCGCGTCGGCTCGTTCGGGCATGGCGCCAGCCTAGGGAATATCCGGACGGGGCGTCCAGTTAGCCTCAATTGGACACCGCGTCCACTTGAGGAGGAATCGTGCCCCACCTGCTGCACCTCGACTCCAGCGCCCGCCGCTCGTCGTTCTCGCGCGAGCTGTCCGCCCGGTACGCCGCCGGCTGGACCGGCACCCGGACCTACCGCGACCTCGCCGCCGATCCGGTCCCGGTGATCGGTGAGGCCTGGACGGCAATCTGCGACGCCCTGCTCGCAACCGGGATCACCGATCCCGCGCACTACGCCGACGTCGTCGGGACGCCGGAGCAGAAGCGGGCCTGGGCGATCGTCGAGCCGCTCCTGGCCGAGCTGCTCGAAGCCGACGTCGTCCTGATCGGCGCGCCGATGTACAACTTCTCGATCCCGGCCGCCCTGAAGTCGTGGATCGATCAGGTGACGTTCCCGAAGATGGACCTGAGCGGCAAGAAGTTCGTCATCGCCGGCGCCCGAGGGGGCACGTACGCGGAAGGGACGCCGCGAGCCCCCTTCGACCACCACGAGCGCTACCTGCGGGACTTCATCGCCGGGCACTACGGCGTCGACGACGTCCGGTTCGTGCACGCCGAGCTGACCAACGCCCTGGTCGACCCGCACCTCGCCGCGCGCGACGGCGAGCGGAGGAAGTCGCTCGAAGCGGCCCGGACGGCGTTCTGATGGGCTGGGTGACGCTCGTCTGCGCCGGGCTCGTCGAAGTCGCCTGGTCGCAGAGCATCAAACCGACGGAGAACTTCACCCGGCCGTGGCCGACGCTCCTGTGCTTCGTGCTCGGCGCCGCCGCCGTCTACCTGCTGTCGCGCGCGATGGACACCGTCCCGGTGGGCACCGCCTACGCGGTGTTCACCGGGATCGGTGCCGTCGGCGCGATCGTGCTCGGCGTCGTCGTCACCAAGGACCCGCTCAGCGTCGGCCGGGTGGCCGCGCTGGCCCTGATCGTCGGCGGCGTCGTGCTCGCGCGGGTCACTTCGTGAGCTGCTCCCACAGGAATTCGAACACCAGCGCCCACTTGAACGCCAGCTGCTCGTTGTCGGCCGCGGCACCGTGGCCGCCTTCGATGTTCTCGTGATACCGGACGTCGTGCCCCTGCTCACGCATCCGCGCCACCATCTTGCGGGCGTGGGCGGGGTGCACGCGGTCGTCGCGCGTCGACGTCACGAACAACGACGGCGGATACGTGCGTCCACTGTGGACGTTCTGGTACGGGGAGTACCGGGAGATGTACTCCCATTCCGCGGCCTCGTCGGGGTCGCCGTACTCGGCCATCCACGACGCGCCGGCCAGCAGCAGGTGGTAGCGGCGCATGTCCAGCAGCGGCACCTGGCTGACGATCGCGCCGAACCGGTCCGGGTAGCGCGTCAGCATCACGCCCATCAGCAGGCCGCCGTTGCTGCCGCCCTGGATGCCGAGCCGCGACGGCGTCGTGATGCCCCGCGAGACCAGGTCCGCGGCCACCGCGGCGAAGTCCTCGTACACGCGGTGGCGCTCGGCCTTGATCGCCTGGGTGTGCCAGCCGGGCCCGTACTCGCCGCCGCCGCGGATGTTCGCGACCACGTACGTGCCGCCGCGGGCCAGCCAGCCGCGGCCGATCATGCCGCTGTAGGACGGCGTCAGCGAGATTTCGAAGCCGCCGTAGCCGGTCAGCAGCGTCGGGCCACCCTCGGCGCCGGACGGCCGGACGACGAAGTACGGGATCTTCGTGCCGTCCTCCGACGTCGCGAAGTACTGCGCCACGCTCATGCCCGAAGCGTCGAAGAACGCCGGGGCCTGCTTCAGCACTTCGACCTCTTCGCCGACGTGGCCGTAGCTCAACGTCGACGGCTGCAGGAAGCCACTGGAGTCGATCAGGTACTCGTCGCTGACGTCGGGGTCGGTGTCGAAGATGTCCGCGCTGCCGAACTCGGGCCCGCCGGCGAGGGGCGCCTCGGTCCAGGCGCCGGGCCCGGGCGTCAGGGTGCGCAGCTCGCTGCGGACGTCGCGCAGCGTGCCGAGCAGCAGGTGGTGGCGCGTCCAGGCCCAGTACTCGAGCGAGGTGTGCTCGTCGGGGGTGAACAGCGTCGTGAAGTTCCGCTCGCCGGCCATGAAGGCGTCGAAGAGGATGGCGATCAGCGAGCCCGCCGGGTGCTCGGTGCCGCCGACGGTCCACGCCGTCCGCGGCCGCACGAGCAGCCATTCGCGGTGCACGGACGTGCTCGCGTCGTCCGGGACGTCGATCTTGACCAGCCCGGACGGCGTCTTCAGGTGCAGTTCCGAACGGTAGAAGTCGATCGCGCGGCTGACGAAGTCGCGCTCGAAGCCCTCGGTCGGGTCGTGGGACGCGCCGATCGAGACGTCGTCGGGCTTGCCCTCGAAGACCGTGACGGCTTCGGAGAGCGGCGTGCCGCGGCGCCACTCCTTGGCCAGCCGCGGGTACCCGGAGCTGGTCAGCGAGCCCGGGCCGAAGTCCGTTCCGATGTAGACGCGGTCTTCGTCGATCCAGCCGATCCGCGTCTTGGCCTCCGGGGCGGTGAACCCGTCCGCGACGAACTCGTGCGCGTCCAGGTCGAATTCGCGGACCACCGTGGCGTCCGCGCCGCCGCGGGACAGCTCGACCAGGCCGCGCCGGTAACCCGGCCGCAGCACGGTCGCGCCCTGCCAGACCCAGTTCTCGCCCTCGGCCTCGGCCAGCGCGTCGACGTCGAGCAGCAGCTCCCACTCGGGCTCGGCCTGCCGGTAGGACTCCAGCGTCGTCCGCCGCCACAGGCCGCGCGGGTGGCTCGCGTCCTGCCAGAAGTTGTAGAGGAACTCGCCGCGGCGGCGGACGTACGGGATCCGGTCGTCGGCGTCGAGCACCTCGCGCAGCTCGTCACGCAGTTCGGCGAACCGCGCGCCGGTGGTCAGCTCGGCCAGCGTCTCGTCGTTGCGGGTGCGCACCCAGTCCAGCGCTTCGTCGCCGGTCACGTCTTCCAGCCACAGGTAAGGATCCTCCACACTCATGCCGACAGTCTCGCCCGGCTGACGGCCTCGAGGCCACCCGGTGGCGTGTTCGTTTCGTGATCCCTGCCTCCCGGGGTGTCCGTATGCTGGTGCCACACAGCAGGGGGAGACCGTGAACGACGCCGAACCGCCATGGCCGGGGACGGCCCGGCCACCGGAACCCGCGTGGGTGCCGGAGCCGAACCCGTGGGCACCCAACTGGGCGGCGGCTCCGCCCGTCCCCATCGCGCCGCCGCGCAATCGGCTCTGGGGTGCCGTCACCGGAGTGCTGATCGTCGTCGTGTCCGTCTCGCTGATCGCGGCCACCATCCCGCGCCGGGTGGACGGCCGCGCGTTCGCCGCGCAGGGCGCCGATACCGGCCGGGCGTACGGCGACACCGGGAAGCCCCCGAAGGCCGTGCCCGAGCTGGCGCGCAACCCCCTGCTCGGCGACGGCATCAGCCCCGGCCCTGCCACCTGCACGCTGCCCGATCTCGGCCGGGCGGCCGAACAGCTCAAGGCCTACTACACCGCGCTCGTCACCTGCCTGGAGCAGTCGTGGCGCCCGGCGCTGGAGAAGGCGAACGAGCCGACGCTCACCGCCACCGTGTCGGTGACGCTGCCGGAACACAGCTCGTGCGGTGAGGCGCCGACGGAGAACGAAGCCGTCGCCTACTACTGCGGCGGCGACACGACGATCTACGCCCCGACCGACTGGATGCTGTCGGACGCCGGGCTCAACAAGGCCCGGCACATCGCGACGATCGCCCACGAATACGGCCACCACGTGCAGCGCGAGAGCGGCATCCTGTCCGCGGCGGCGGACAAGATGACCTCGCCGGACGAGAACAGCACGGCCGACAAGGAGGTCGTGCGCCGGATCGAACTGCAGGCGAACTGCTTCGGCGCGCTGTTCCTGACCGCCGTCGCGGGCTCGGGCTCGATCAGCCGGTCGCTGGCGAACGCCGCGGTCGCCGACTACGGCCGGGCCAACGACAGCGACACCCACGGCTCGCGCGAGCACCAGCTGTCCTGGGCGAAGGCCGGTTACGACGGCAAGGCGACGAAGGCCTGCAACACGTGGAGCGCCCCGGCCGACCAGGTCAGCTGACGGCCCAGGCGGGGTCGCGGCCGAGCAGGGCGAGGAACCGGTCGAGGGGGCTCGCGTCCGCGGGGACGTCGACGCTGGGGGCGAACGAGCCGTTCTTCTCGCGGCCTTCGTCCGGGATCCGCTCGGCCAGCTTCGTGGCGATGTACACGGCTTCGGCGTCCGGCTCGTAGGGCAGGCCGAGCGTGCGGGCCAGGTCCCAGCCGTGCGCGACCGTGTCGACCAGGTGCATGTGCGCGGCGATCGAGCCGGGGAACGTGCCGAAGTGGTTGATGGTGAGCTGTCGCTCGAGCACGGCGTCGCCCGCGAAGGCGTCGAGGAAGTCCTCGACGGACGCCCGGTACGCGGCGTGGGCGTCGTCGCCGAGGGAGCCGGCGTCCCAGTCCGGTGCCGAGCCTTCGCGGGCCGCCGTCGCGAAGGCGTGGTTCTCGCTGACCTGGTGGCGGAGCAGATCGGCGAGCGTCCAGCCGGCGCACGGGGTGGGGCGGGCGAGGTCGGCGGGGGTGACGCCGGCGACCAGCTTGTCGAGGAGGAGCAGGGTGCGGCGGTCGAGTTCGCGGAGATCCATACCGGGCACGTTAGGCGGGCCAGCGGACCACGAACAGTGCCAAATCCGCCGCAACCTTCGTGGGCCAATCTAGACTGGCGCCGGTGGAGATCCACATCGACCTGACCGGGACGCGCGGCCACCGCGACGCGATCTACCGGCAGCTGCGCGCGGCGATCCTGGCCGGCCGGATCCGGCCCGGCGAGGCGCTGCCGCCCACCCGTGAGCTCGCGCAGCGGCTGGCGGTCTCCCGGACGACGGTCAGCGCGGCCTACGACCGGCTCACCGCCGAAGGGTTCCTCGCCGGGCGCGTCGGCGCGGGCACGTTCGTCACGGCTTCGCCGGTTTCCGCCGAGCCGGTGCCGGACGTCGCGGGCGTGCGGCCGCTGCCGGAGTGGGACGCCGTCCCGTCGCCGCCCGCGCCGTTCGCCCCGGCGCCGGAGTTCGACTTCCGGCCGGGCGTCCCCGACCTCTCGCTGTTCCCGTTCGACACCTGGCGGCGGCTGATCACGCAGCGGCTGCGGGCCGGCCAGGCCGACCTGATGACCTACGGCGACCCGCAGGGGCACGCCGGGTTGCGCGCCGAAATCGCCCGCCACGTCGGCATCTCGCGGGACGTCCGAACGAGTGCGGCGCAGGTCGTCGTCACCGCCGGCGCCCAGCAGACGACCGACCTCGTCGCGCGGGTGCTGCTGCGAGCCGGCGACCTCGCCGCCGTCGAGGACCCCGGCTACCCGCCGCCACGGCTGGTGCTCGGCGCGCGCGGTGTCCGGGTCGCCCCGGTGCCGGTGGACGCCTTCGGCATCGTCGTCGACGCCATCCCGGCGGGGACGCGGCTGGTGTACGTGACGCCGTCGCACCAGTACCCGCTCGGCCTGTCGATGTCGCTGGACCGCCGGCTCGAGCTGCTCGACTGGGCCGAGCGCAACGACGCGGTGCTCGTCGAGGACGACTACGACACCGAGTTCCGCTACACCGGACGGCCGCTGGAACCGTTGCACAGCTTGGATTCCCGCGGCCGGGTCGTGTACGTCGGCTCGTTCTCGAAGGTGCTCTCGCCGGCGTTGCGGCTGGGGTTTCTCATCGCGCCGCCGTCGCTGGTGCCCGCGCTCGTGAAGGCCCGTTACCTCACCGACTGGCACGCGCCGAACGTCGAACAGGCGGCGCTGGCGGCGTTCATGGCCGAGGGCGGCTTCGCCCGGCACGTCCGGCGGATGCGGAAGGTCTACCGCGCCCGGCACGAACTGCTGGGCCGGGCGCTGGGTGCGTTCGACTTCCTGACGCCGTTGCCGTCTTCGGCGGGCCTGCACCTCAGCGCGGTCGCGGCGGCCGACTGCGGCCCGCTGGTGCGGGCCGCCCGCCGTCACGGCGTCCGGCTGTATTCGCTGGGGGACTTCGGGGTGGGGGAGCGGCGGCACGGGCTGGTGTTCGGTTACGGTGCGGTCGCGGCCGAGCGGATCGAGCCCGGGCTGGCCCGGCTGCGGGCACTGGCGGACGAAGGAGCGGCATGACCGACGACGTGATGGTGGCGATCGACGCCGGTCTGCGGCAGCACATCGGCGGCGACCGCGCCGGCGCGTACGCGACCTTCGCGGGGCTGTGGGCTTCGATCGGCGAAGACGGCGACCCGCTGCACCGCGTCGCACTGGCCCACCACATGGCCGACGTCTGCGACGACCCGGCCGAGGAACTCGAGTGGGACCTGCGGGCCCTGGCCGCGGCCGATTCGCTGACCGACTCGCGAGCCCAGGAGTACCACTCGTCCCTGGCCGTGCGCGGCTTCTACCCGTCGCTGCACCTCAACCTGGGCGAGGACTACCGCAAGCTCGGCGACCTGCCCGCGGCCCGCGAACAGCTGGCGCTGGCCCGCGCACGCCTCGACGCCCTCGGCGACGACGACTACGCGGCCGGGATCCGGCTGGCCCTCGACGGCCTGGCCGAACGGCTCGGCTGAATCGGTACGAATACCACGAAGACGCCCCGTTTGCCGGACTTTCGCGGGACGCCAGGGGGCCCTAACCTGTGGTGATCCAGCTCACCGACGGGAAGGATCGCCATGCGGATTGCGGATCTGCTGCGCAAGAAGGGGTCGGCGGTCGCGACGGTCACCCCCGAGACGACGGTGACCACGCTGCTGGCCGGACTGGCCGAACACAACGTCGGCGCGATGGTGGTCGTCGCCCCGGACGGCGCCATCGCGGGCATCGTCTCCGAACGCGACGTCGTGCGGCGCCTGAACGACCACGGCCCGGGCCTGCTCGACGGCCCGGTCTCGGAGATCATGACGAAACTGGTGGCGAGCTGCACCCCGGACGATTCGGTGGACCAGCTGTCGGTCCTGATGACGGAGCGGCGCATCCGCCACGTCCCGGTCCTCGCCGACGGCCGGCTGGCCGGCATCGTGTCCATCGGGGACGTCGTGAAGAACCGGATGGAACAGCTGGAGCAGAGCCAGGAACAGCTCCAGGCCTACATCTCGCAGGGTTAGTGCGCGGGCCAGAGCTTTAGGGCCGTGTGGCGGCCTCGTCCAGACCTCTGGGCGAAGCCGCCACGGGTGGCGTGACGGTGCGATGTCACGGCCGATACCTACGTATCGATAGCCACCAACGAGACAATGTGACACCCTGAGATGTCATGTGGCCTTGGCAGGGTTTGCACGACGAATTCGCGCGTCCTCGTGAAAGTTGACCGGGCAGTTGTCGAGGACCCGGTTTATCATGATCGAGAAAAACCTCTCCGGAGACAGTGACGGTGGAACGAGATCCTTTCGCAGCCCGACGGGCGGTAGCTGGCCGAGTTTGCTGTCGGCCTCTGTTTCGTCCAGATCCACCGGTACATCTTGGTCTTCTTCGTCAGGGTCGTTTTCGATCCCCGCGGAGACTAACCGCTTCTCGTCGTCGAGTTCGTCGCCGACAGCCTCATCTTCGTTGCTTGACCAGTCGGGTACAACTAGTGCCACGGCGTCGTAGGCATCGTCTTCGCGACCGAGTTTGCTCAGAAGGTCGAGTATCCAGGCGGCGGTTTTTTGGTGCTTCGGCTCAAAGGCTGTCTGGTTGAGGCTGTAGATGAAACCTAGTGCTGCTTGCGGGTGTCGGCCGCGAAGGTTCTTCGCGTCGCCGTAGCTCTCCTCGACCCGGTTTGCTGCATTGTTGCCGAACGATGAATCCATCCTTTTGGTGGAGATCATCAGTTCTGGGCCTGTATTCCAGGCGGAGATGACTACGTCCACTTGCTTGACGTAATTCTTCCCTAAGATGTTTGCGCTCGCAGACATCTCGCCGCCGTAGGTCTTCTTGTTCGTCATCATTTTGATGAGACTGGCTTCTTGGACTTTGGTAGCTTCCTTGAGTAGGGCGGTGAAGGTTGTGGGCAAGATGCGGGGGTGCCCGGCTCTTGGCCACACACTATCTGGCTCGAAGCCGGCCCGACGGAGTTCGTATGCTGCCCAGACGTCGAGGGCGAGTGCAGGTATACCGGATTGCGATGTTGAACCCAACAGTAACGGCACAGCCAGCAGTCTCTGCAACGTCGGGTAGTCGGGCTGGAAAGCTAGCTCGTCTCCGCTGAGGTGCCATGGATTGCTGAACCCGTCGACGCTGACTTTTTCGATGATGCGGTCGAACAGGGTCCACGCTAGTGGCTTGCCGCCATTTTTGTCGGCCAATTCGCCGCCTTCTGTTTGTTTCGAATTGTGAAGTTCGTGCAGAGGGGTCAATTTTTGTGCTGGCTCTTCGCGGTACGACGCTTCAGTTCTGAGGAGACATCATCGGTGGGGTCGAGTTCATAATCAGCGAGATTGATATCGTAAGCTTTTGCGGCCGCCTTCGTGGCAGCGACGGCATCGCGAGCGGAGAATGCGCTTCTTAATTCTTGTTGGATCTTCCCGTCCAGTGATTTGGGGTCAGGCACCCTGATCTGCTTAAGGTACTGAGCTTGAAAACGGAGGGTGCCGCCGCGCATTCTAACGCAGTATGCCTCGATAAACGCCTGGGCGATCTTTGATAAGAGTATTCCGCCGAGTACTTCCATGTCCCAGGTCTCGGATATGATGTAGTAGAGATTGTGGTGAGGGTAGAACCCCCCAGGCTCGAGTACGGGATTAATGTAAGATTTCATGTCTTGCAGAAGAAGCTTGGGTCGTCTAATGAGATCGAATTGGACTTTGTCGATCGTCCTGTACCACGCCGCCGGTGTTTTCTGAGCGATGTGCCTCTTGCGGACTTCTGGGTGACGAGACAAATACGAGGCCATCTTTGGGTAATCGGCAAGGGGTACGAGCGAGCCATCTTCGCGCCAGGGGTTGATAAGGTAATTTCCCTGCCAATCAAAATTGCCGGATTTCAGATCACTGGCCATTGAAAGCTGGATAGTCCGCTCGCCTTCGACAACACTTGGATCCTTTGTCACGTAGACTTTGTCTGCGCCGGTCGCGACTCCGATGGAGACGCGTGTCTTGGTTACTTCCGGATCATGAATCGGTGAAAAATGGTCATTAAGATGCTCGATCAGCGCGAGTCGTGCAGGTGTTCCTGTTGGCCATAGTTCGTCACCGGGAAACCAGTGTGGAACTCGGTGCGCCTTGGCGCCCGTGTTAGAGAAAGTCGAGGATCGCTGATTGCAAGCCCACTCCTGCAGGTTTCGTGCTGATTTCTCGTCGAATGTGGCGTTGGCGTCTACTACTACTGCCTCGCCTTGATCTTTCTTTGCGAGCACGGTGATCGCCGGGTAGGCGGAAACCTGGGTTTCGAAGGCGTCTACATCATGCATTGTCCAGATGTGCTCGACTGAGAACTGGTCTACTACGAGCTTGCGAAGATCTGTCCCATATTTGTTCCGCATCCAGCGATCGGCGCAGATAAAACCAAGTGTGCCGTTGTCTCTCAGCATCATGAGGCAGCGCTCAATAAAGCCTACATAGATATCACCGCGGCCTCTCATGGTAGGCCAAGTCTTCCGGTATTTAGCAGCGGTTTTCTCGGAAATGTCGTCGTAGCGGATGTAGGGTGGATTGCCGACGGCGAAGTCGATTTGGCTGTTGTCAACCTCGGTGAGCAAGAAGTCGGCGCGCCGGATCCAGTGTCCAGTCAACTCTGTCGCGGTCGTTTGTGAGACACCTGCGGTGATCAAGATGTTTGTGCATAGGGCACGTGTTGTAGCTACATTCTCGGACTTCAGGTCGTAGGCGCGGATCGCGTCACGTAGTGAAGCGGGATCGCGCTGCCGTGCGTTCGCGGACTCGATCAGTCGCTGCACTGCTGGTCCGAGAAACGCGCCGGAGCCGCACGACGGCTCCACTAAGCGTCTGGCGCCGAGATCGTCTCGGGTCGTGTAGCCGACTAGGTCGAGGAGCAGGGCTGCTACCCAAGGACGAGTGAACACCTCGCCATAGTTGAGGGTGGAAGCAGGGGCGATCACGGTCACGCAGACACTCTAAGAGTCACCACAGACTGTCTTGCGGCCGACTCGCGGGCCGTCTCTGCACCAGTCTGGTTGCTGACTGAAAAGGGCAGGTCGTGACGGCTTCCGCAGGTGGAGTGCCAGCTTCAACTTCGCTCAGAGGTGCGACTGGTCACCCGATGTAACTAGAGTGAGACTCTTGTGACTCTTTGTACTTGCTTGGAAGCAAGCCGAGCACGTGAGGTTCGCTTCGACGTCGGTGCTTCCAGCCGACTCATTCCCGCCAGCCCGAAAGCTCCACACCCTTCGCGACATCCACCCGGTACGACAGCGTCACGGTCTTGCTTTCGCCCGGCGCCAGGTCGAGCTTCCACGTGAACTCGCCCAGCTCCGACGTCTCCGCCGGTTCGGGCGAGGTGCGAACGTCCTTCACCGTGATCGTGTCGTCCCGCGAAACCGGCGCCTGATCCAGCACCGCGACCACTGCTTCCCGCGGCCCGTGGTTGCCGACCGAAATCCGGTACTCCGCCTCACGCCGTTTCTGCCCCGACAAAGTCGCCTTGGATGCCGTCCGCCGCACCAGTTCCCGCTCGATGCGGAGCCGGTCGTCGACCCCCAACGCCAATTCCAGTTCCTCCCCGGGCGCCCACGGCTCGAGCACGGTCGTCCCGACGAACTCCGCGTCGTGGAACACCGAAGCCCGGCCGGGCCGCAGGGCGTGCTCCGACGAATTCACCACCGTCGCCCGCAAGTACGCCTCCTCCGCGAGCACCGGCGCGGTGACGTACCCGAGCGACGCCGTCAGCGAAAGCTGCGCCAGCGTGGTCCGGTGGCCGGAAGCCCCGGACGGCACCGCGACCGGCCTCGATGGCCGGTAGGTGACCGCGGTCGTGCCCTGCTCGACCGACGCGAGTTTCGGTGCCAGGGACGCCAGCGACGCCGAGGACGCCGCGAAGTCCCTCCGCACGCCTTCGGGAGCGGCACCCGCTGCGCCGTAGGCCGCCGCGGGTGCGGCCGGGACCGGGCGGACCCGATCCAGGTACCACGGCTGCAGTTCCGGCACCACCACCGACACCGCGGGCCGGGCCGTCGACAGTGCCAGCTCGCACTCCGGCCAGTCCTCGCCGGTGTACTGGCTGACGAGCCCGTACGAGACCACGGTGACGTCGGTGCCGCGCACCCGGATGTCGTACCCCGGTTCCCAGCTCGCACCGGGGACCACATAGGACAGTTCCAGCTCGGCTTCCGCGGTGGCGTCCGAAATCTCCAGCTCCACGGTCACCGAGGTGCTGTCCCGCCCGGTCTGCGCGCCCTGCGCCTCGATCCGCCGGTCGAGCGCGGCGAGGTCCTCGCGCAGCCGGGCGATCCGCTCGCTCAGCACCCGGCGCGCCTTCAACGCCGTGGCCAGCCGCGCACTCAGCGCGTCCGTCACCTCCGCGACGCGCGAAGGTTCGGCGGTGCCGGCCGCGAGGGCCTTCGCGAAGCTGCCGCCGCTGCGCTTCGCGAGCGAAGTCAGCAGATCGACCTTCATCGTCTCGGCCGCTTCGTCGTCCAGGACGCCGTCGAGCGTGGCCTGGTCGGCCCGCCGTTGCTCGACGAGCTCCTGCAACGCCGGGTCGGCCGGCTCGGCGTGCCACTCGGTGCGCACGTCGACGCCGGTGATCAGCGCGGGCCCGGTGCCGGTGACGCGCACCGAGCCCGGGTCGAGGGCCGGGGGCAGCCCGGCGAAGGTGAGGCGCGGCCCGCCGTCGAGCGGAGCCTTGCCCCGGCGGGTGATCCGCGCCTGCTGCGGGTAGACGGTCACGGCGGTGATCGGCGCTTCGACGGTCGGCATGCCTCCGACGTTAGTCTCTTGACACCCCCGCGGGCGGACCGGAAGTGTCTTCAGTCGTCCGCTTCGCCCGGCTTGGGGGTTTGAGTGAAAGCCGCAGTCCTGCTCGCCGCCGTCCTCGCACTGCCGCTGACCGCGGGCATCGCCGAAGCCGCGCCACCGGCCCCGGTGTTCACCGGGGGCCAGGCGCAACCGGTGTTCGACCCGGCCGACGTCGTCCGCGAGGACGTCTGGGTCACCGCGCCCGTCGACAGCGACCACGATGGCGCCGACGACCTCGTGCACGCCCAGGTCGTGCGCCCGCGCGCGACCCAGCAGGGCCTGAAGGTCCCCGTCGTCTACCAGGCCAGCCCGTACTACGCCGGCGGCAACGACGTCGCGAACCACGACGTCGACGTCGAGCTGTACGCGCCGGGGTACGCCCGCGGCCCGGAAGGCCCGCGCGTCGCCGCGCACGGCGTCGGCCCGGCCACCCCGATCACCTGGCGCTACCAGGACTACTTCACCGCGCGCGGATTCGCCGTCGTCTACGGCGAATCGCTCGGCAGCGGCCTCTCCACCGGCTGCCCGACCACCGGTGACGTCAACGAGACGATCGGCGCCCGCTCGGTCGTCGACTGGCTCAACGGCCGCACGAGCGCGAAGGACGCCAACGGCGCCGCGGCGAAGGCGGACTGGACGACGGGCAAGACCGGCATGATGGGCGTCTCCTACAACGGGACGCTGCCCAATGCCGTCGCGAGCACCGGTGTCCAGGGCCTCGAGACGATCGTGCCGATCGCGGCCATCTCCAGCTGGTACGACTACTACCGCAACGACGGCGCGGTCGTCGCGGCCGGCGGGTTCCAGGGCGAGGACGCCGACGTGCTCGCCGAGTACGTCTACACCCGCGCGGACCGGCAGGCCTGCCGGTCGGTGATCGACGGGCTGACCCGCGACCAGGACCGGGTCACCGGCGACTACACGCCGTTCTGGGACGTCCGCAACTACCGCAACGACGTCGGCAAGGTGCGCGCGTCGGTGCTCGCGGTGCACGGCCTCAACGACTGGAACGTCAAGACCGACCAGGTCGCGACCTGGTACGAGGCGCTCAAGGCCCGCGGTGTCGAGCACAAGATCTGGCTGCACCAGTCCGGGCACGCCGACCCCTACTCGCTGCGCCGCGACGTCTGGCTCGCGACGCTGAACAAGTGGCTGTCCCACTACCTCTACGGCATCGACAACGGCATCCAGAACGAGCCGAAGGCGACGATCCAGCGCGAGGACAAGTCGTGGGCCGACGAGGCCGACTGGCCGGCGCCGGGCACCGCCGACGTCCGCGTGTACCCGTGGCCGGGCGGCCGCTCGAAGGGCACGATCGACACGCGCAACCCGGTCCCGGGCACGGCGGCCGTGGAAACCCTCGCCGACGACTCGTCGAAGACGATCGAGCAGCTGGCCGGCCTCGCCTCCTCCGGCAACCGGCTGCTGTACGCGACTCCGGCGGCGAAGCAGTCCGTCCGCCTCTCCGGCACAGCCCGCGCCGACCTGGCGCTGGCCTTCGACCGGCCGGCGGCGAACGTCTCGGCGATCCTGCTCGACCGCGCCCCCGACGGCACGTCCCACGTCATCAGCCGCGGCTGGACCGACCCGCAGAACCGCACGTCGCCGGCCCGCACCGAGCCGATCACGCCGGGACAGACCTACCGGATCGGCGTCGACCTGATGCCGAAGGACTACATCCTCGCGGCGGGCCACCGGCTGGAGGTCCTGGTCGCCTCCAGTGACCACGACTACACGCTGCGGCCGAAGCCGGGCGCCGGGCTCGCGCTCGACCTCACGAAGACGTCGGTCACGCTCCCGGTCACGGGCGGCAAGCCGGCGCTGCGGGCCGCGTTCGGCTGATGCTGCCGGAGCAGGTCCGGGCCGACGTCCGCACGTTGTGGGACTACCACGACCTGCGGCACGCGCCGCGGCGGTCGGACGCCGGGATCGGGCTCGGCAGCCGTGATCCCGGCGTGGCCGTGCACGCGGCGGAGCTGTTCCACGCCGGGTGCTTCCCGCTGGTCGTGTTCACCGGCGCCAACGCTCCGACGACGGTGGACCGCTTCCCGCGTGGCGAAGCGGTCCACTACCGCGAAATCGCCCTCGAGCTGGGCGTGCCGGACGAGGCGATCCTGGTCGAACCCGAGGCCCGCAACACCGGGGAGAACATCGTGTTCACCCGCCGGCTGCTGGCCGGCCGGGGGATCGGGTCCGTGACCCTGGTGACGCGGCCGTACCAGCAGCGCCGTGCCTACGCGACCGCCAAGCGGCTCTGGCCCGGCGTCGACGTCGTGTGCGCGTCGAAGGCGGCGTCGTTCGAGGACCACGTCAGCGGGGAAGAGGACGCCGAGCGCGTGATCGGCATGCTCGTCGGCGAAACCCAGCGGATCACCGAGTACGCCGAGCGGGGCTTCGCGATCCCGCAGCGCGTCCCGCCCGGTGTCGAGCGGGCGTTCGGCCGGCTGGTCGAGGCCGGGTTCACGCAACGGCTGGTCACTCTCCGCGGTGACGATCACTCAATGTAACGATTTTCGCAGGTCAGGCGACTTACCGGCGTTCCGTCCGCTGCGAGAGGACCCGCCATGACCTCGACCGCCGAACCCACCTTGGAGAGCCTGCGCACCCAGCTGTCCGGCGCCGTGCTGACCGACGGCGAACCGGGCTACGACGTCGCCCGGTCGGTCTGGAACGGGGAGATCGACCGCCGCCCCGCGGTGGTGGTGCGGCCCGCCGGGCCCGCCGACGTGGCGGCAGCGCTCGCGTACGCGCGTGAAGCCGGCCTCGAGGTCTCGGTGCGCGGCGGCGGGCACAACTACGGCGGCGCGGCGGTCGTCGACGGCGGTCTCTGCCTCGACCTGAGCTCGCTCGACGCGATCAGCGTCGACCCGGAGGGCCGGACCGCCCGCTGCGGCGGCGGGACGACGTGGGCGCAGCTCGACACGGCCACGCAGGAGTACGCGCTCGCGGTCCCGGGCGGGACGATCAGCCACACCGGCGTCGGCGGGCTGACCCTCGGCGGGGGCTTCGGCTGGCTCACCGGCAAGCACGGGATGTCGTGCGACAACCTGCTCTCGGCCCAGCTCGTCACGGCCGACGGCGAGATCCTGCGCGTGTCGGCGGAGGAGCACACCGACCTGTTCTGGGCCCTGCGCGGGGGCGGCGGCAACTTCGGCGTCGTCACCGAATTCGAGTTCCGGCTGCACCCGATCGGGCCGATCGTCCACCTGGGATTGTTCTTCTACGGCCTCGACGACGGTGTGGCCGCGCTGCGCCACGCCCGGGAGCTGCTCCGGACGTTGCCGGGCGAGCTGGGCGTGCTGGTGGCCGGGCTCAACGCGCCACCCGCGCCGTTCGTCCCGGAGCTGTTCCACTTCCGGCCGGGCTACGCCGTGCTGATCGCCGGCTTCGAGGGGGAGGAGCGGCACGCCGAGGCGGTCGCGGCGGCGCGGTCGGGGCCGGCGCCGCTGTTCGAGTTCGTCTCGCCGATCCCGTACGTGGAGCTGCAGCGGATGCTCGACGGCGCCGCGCCGTGGGGCATCCTCGCCTACGAGAAGGCCGCCTACGCCGACGGCTTCACCGACGAGATCATCGAGGTGATCGCGGACTTCCTGCCGCGCAAGACCTCCCCGATGTCGATCATGCCGATCTTCGCCATGCGCGGGGCCTTCACGCAGGTCGCCGACGACGCGACGGCGTTCGGCGGCCCGCGGCGCGAGAGCATCCTGATCAACATCGACTCGCTCGCGACCGACCCGAAACCGTACGCCGTGGACCGCGCGTGGGTGCGCGAGTTCTGGGAAGCGCTGGTGCCGGTCTCGTCCAACTCGGCGGGCTACGTCAACTTCATGGCGGAGTACGAAGCCGACCGCGTCCGGACGTCCTACGGCCCGGAGAAATACGCGCGGCTGGCCCGGATCAAGGCGGCGTACGACCCGCGGAACGTGTTCCACCACAACGCGAACATCCCGCCGGCGCCGTGAGGAGTCAGCCGGCGATGCCGGCCCGGTAGGCGAACGCGACCGCCTGCGCGCGGTCGCGCAGCCCGGCCTTGGCGAACAGGTGGTTCACGTGGGTCTTCACGGTCGCCTCGCTCACCACCAGCGTGCGGGCGATCTCGGTGTTCGACAGGCCCGCCGCGATCAGCCGCAGCACCTCGATCTCGCGGGCGGTCAGGCCTTCGACCTCCTGGACGCGCGGCGGGGTGCTGCGGGCGGCGGCTTCGACCAGCCGCCGCTGCAGTTCGCCGTCTACTGTGGACTGCCCGGCGGCGGCCGAGCGCAAGGCCCGCGCGATGGACTCGGCGTCGGCGTCCTTGGTCAAGAACCCGCGGGCGCCGGCCCGCAGCGCGGCCAGCAGCGACTCGTCGTCGGCATACGTGGTGAGCACGACGACCTCGGTGCCCGGGTGCCCGGCCCGGATTCGTTCGGTGGTTTCGACGCCGTCGCAGCGCGGCATCCGCAGGTCCACCAGCACGACGTCGGGGTGGTGGGCGGCGACGAGGTCGAGCGCGGCCAGCCCGTCGGCGGCGGCGCCGACCACCTCGACGCCGGGCAGCAGCCCGAGCAGCGTGACGAGGCCTTCCCGGACCACCGCCTGGTCGTCGGCCAGCACGACGCGCAGCGTCACGCCGGCACCGTCAGGTGAATCCGCCATCCGTCCTCCCCCGGCCCGCTTTCCAGGCGCCCGTCGAGCAGCGCGACCCGTTCGCCCATCCCGCGCAAACCGTAGCCTGCCGCCGCCGCGTCCGGCGGCCGCCTGCCCTGCCGGTCGGCCACGGTCAGCTCCACGGACTCGTCGGCATAGGCCAGTGTGACGTCCACTTCGGCCTGCGGCGCGTGCTTGCGCGTGTTGGCCAGTGCTTCCTGCACCGCGCGGACCAGCGCGGTGCCGACGGCCGGAGCGAGCTCGCGCGGCCGCCCTTCGACCGCGAGGTCCGCCCGGGCCCCGCTGTCCAGCCGGTAGGCGGCCAGGAGGTCCGCGATCGCGCGTTCCACACCGACGGCGTCCTCGCGCAGCGCGGCCACCGCCTTGCGGGCTTCGGCGAGCCCTTCCGAAGCCAGGGTCTGCGCGCGTTCGATCTGGGCGACCGCGTCCGGGCTCGCGCCGTCGCGCACCAGCATCAGGCGTGCGCCCTGCAGGTTCAGCGAGAGCCCGGCCAGGGAATGCGCCAGGACGTCGTGCAGCTCGCGGGCGATGCGAGCGCGTTCGGCGAGGGCGGCCGCGCGGGCGTGCTCCTCGTTGGCGGTCTGCGCGCGGGCCAGCGCCAGCTCGGTCTGTTCGAGGCGGGCGAGGCGGGCCCGGCGGTTGAGGCCCATCAGGACGACGACGGCGAGCACCGCGTATGTCGACAGCGCGCCTTCCCACACGTGGTACCGGGCTGCCCCGGCCGTGATCGCCGCGACGTCGAGCACGACGGCCAGCACGATCGGCACCGTGGATTGGCGCAGTACGACGAAGAACGTCGTGCTGAACATCGCCACCGATATCCAGCTGCTCGGCAGCAGGACCCAGAGTGCGCCGGTGCTCGCGATGACGGCGAGGGGCAGGGCCGCCGTCAGCGGCCGGACGCGGGCCTCGTGGATCCACAGCAACGGGATCGACAGCACGAAGGTGAACCCGATCAGGAGCCAGGCCCGCAGGTCCGCGCGGGGCGTGGCGGCGGCCATCGGCACGGCGACGAGCGCCCAGCGCAACCAGCCCTGAGCCCGGGGGAACGCGGCCGGCCGGGTCGTCATTTCGACAGTCCTCCGTGGGTGCTTGTACGGAAAATGTACCGGCGGGGACTTCCCTTCGTGGTGTCAAGTTGTCCCGTTTGTCAAGGAGGTTCCTCCCATGTCCAAGTTGCGACGGCTCGCCCTGATCGCCGCCGCCGCGGCGCTGCCCGCGCTCGGCCTCTCCCTCGCCGGTCAGACGACGGCGTCGGCCGCGCCGAACTTCCAGGTGCCGTTCAAGTGCGGCGTCACCGTGACGGCCGCGACGTTCAGCGGGCACAGCCCGGCGTACTCGGTCGACTTCCAGAAGGACGGCATCACCGGCATGCCGGTGCTCGCCTCGGCGTCGGGCACGGTGACCCGGGTGGCCGACGAAGGCGGCACGAGCTACGGCAAGTGGATCGAGCTGGACCACGGTGGCGGCTGGAAGACCCGCTACGCGCACCTGTCGGCCCAGGAGGTCTCCGTCGGGCAGTCGGTCGTGGGCGGCAAGCAGATCGGCAAGGCGGGCGCGACCGGCGGCGTCACCGGCCCGCACCTGCACTTCGAAGAGCGCCTGGACGGCGTGGTGCAGAAGGCCAAGCTGAACGGCGTCGCGGTGCCGTACTACGGCCACACCAGCTTCACGAGCAAGAACGGCTGCGGCGGCAACCCGTACTCGGCCGAAGAGGTGTGCGGCGACGGCTTCTCCGTGGTGGACCAGCAGGCGCTGGCCAACTCCTCGGGCACGGCCTACCTGCTGTACAACGCGTCCACCAAGGCGAACTGCGTGACCACGCTGAAGGCCACCTCGCTCGGCACCGCCAGCGCCGTCTCGGCGTTCCTCGAGGTCCAGGGTTCGGCCCGGGTGACCGATTCCGGCAGCTTCACCTACTACGCCGGGCCGGTGAAGAAGACCGCCGACTCGACCTGCGTGAAGTGGGGCGGCTCGGTGGGCGGCAACACCTACGAGAGCGGGTTCGAGCACTGCGACTGACGTCCGGGATTCCGGACCCCGTTCGGCCGGTGGGGCCGGGCAGCATAGCCCGCCCCACCGACAGGAACGGCCCGCCCGGTCGCGGCCGGGCGAATTCCGTCCACATCGGCCCTTTCCATCCACAGATTTCCCGCCACCGCCCCACCCGGCCCGGTTCTGCCGCATCGTGGAGGCATGACCACCACCACCCCGGCCGACCTCCGCGATCCCGCGCAGCTGCTGGCCGCGCTCCCGTACCTGATCGGCTTCCGCCCTGAGGAATCCGTCGTCCTGCTCGGCCACCGGCACCCGGGCAACAGCCCGGGCCTGGTGCTGCGCGGCGACCTGCCCAGCCCGGAGCATCGGGCCCACCAGGCGCAGGCGATGGTCCCGGCGTTCGCCGCGGGCCACCACATCGGCGTGACACTGGTGATCGTCGGTGGCGAGCGAAGACCCGGAAAGCCCCCGCCGCACCAGGGTTTCATCGACGAACTGGAGCGGGCGGTGGGGGAGTGCGGCCTCCCGGTGCTGCACGCCCTGTGGGCGCCCGAGATAGCCAAGGGCGCGCCCTGGGCGTGCTACCGCACCGAAGAATGCAGCGGCGAATTGCCGGACCCGAGCGCAACGGTCGTGGCGGCGGCCGCAACCGAGCGCGGCACGGTCGTGTTCGACAGCCGCGAGGAGCTCGAGGAGCTGCTGGTCCCGAGCTCGCCCGAGGCCCTCGCCCGCCGCGCGGATCACTTGTCCCGCCTGACATCCCCGGACGACACAACCGTCGATGAGGCGGCCACGGTGGTTCGGGAGGCGTTCTTGCGCCAGCGCCGGGACGAAGGCCCGCCGACGGACGAGGAGGCGGTCCAGCTGGCAAGAGCGTTGGAGCGACCCGAAATCCGCGACATGTGCCTGGCGATGGCGGTACCCCCGGGAGACCCATCGGCCCGGGAGGCGGAGCGCGTCTGGCTGACGTTGGTCCGCGAGATCCCACCCCCGCACCGAGCGGAGCCGGCGGCGTTGCTGGGTTTCACGGCCTACCTCCGCGGCGACGGAGCCTTCGCGGGCATGGCCCTGGACAACGCCCTGGAGGCAGCACCGGGCCACCTCCTGGCATCGCTGCTGAGAAGGGTCCTGGACACCGGAACACCACCGGAGGTCATCCGCGGCTTGGCGGCAGCGGCGGCCGGCCCGTTGGCCGGCTTCGGCCTGGAGCCGGCGGACTTCGACCTGGACCAGGCGGCGTGAGTACCCTACGGCTCGGCGATTCGTCCTCTGTGGACACCGGTGGGGTGAGCCGCGGGCCGGATGGGGCGCGGGAGTCCTTGGGCGGGGCCAGCAGACCGCGGTGCTCGGAGGTGTCACCTCACCTGCCGAAGTCCACAGGGCCGCCGGCTCCCGAGCCGAGCGCAGCGCTTCGACCCGCCGCCTCGGCGGGCTGAGACGCAACGCCCCGGCCCGCCGAGGTCATCAGTCCGACGTCAGCCCCGCCGAGCCTGGGTGAACTCCCAAGCGTCCCGGACGATCCCGGCCAGCTCGGTCCGCTCCGGCTTCCACCCCAGCTCCTCACGGGCCCGGTCGCTGGCCGCCACGAGCACCGACGGGTCGCCCGCCCGCCGCGGAGCCACCGCCGCCGGCACCGGGTGGCCGGTCACCGCCCGGCAGGCCTCGATCACCTCGAGAACGGAGAACCCGGTGCCGTTGCCCAGGTTGTAGATGCGGTGCTCGCCCGCGGTGGCGTGCTTCAGCGCCAGCAGGTGCGCGTCCGCGAGGTCCACCACGTGGATGTAGTCGCGCACCGCCGTGTGGTCCGGCGTCGGGTAGTCGTCGCCGTAGATCTGGATGCGCTCGCGGTCGCCCGAAGCGACCTGCAGAACGAGAGGAATGAGATGGGTTTCCGTGGTGTGGCGCTCGCCGAAGGCGCCGTACGCCCCCGCGACGTTGAAGTACCGCAGGCTCACCGCCGCCAGGCCGTGCGCGACGGCGAAGCTGGTGATCGCGGCGTCGATGGCGAGCTTCGTGGCGCCGTAGGTGTTGGTCGGCCGGGTCGGCGCCGTCTCCGGGATCGGCGACTGCTCCGGCTCGCCGTAGGTCGCCGCCGTCGAGGAGAACACCAGCCGCGGCGTGCCGTGCTCCTGCATGGCCTCGAGCAGCCGCAGGGACGTGACGACGTTGCCTTCCCAGTACTTCGCCGGCTCCGTCATCGACTCGCCGACCAGCGACTTCGCCGCGAAGTGCAGCACGCCGTCGAAGCCCTCGCGCAGCAGGCTGCCCGCCACCTCGGCGGCATCGCCTTCGATGAACCGCGCGTCCGGGTGGACGGCGTCGGCGTGCCCGGTGGACAGGTCGTCGACGACCGTGACCTGGTGCCCGGCTTCGACCAGCCGGGCGGCGCAGACACTTCCGACGTACCCGGCTCCGCCCGTCACGACCAGCTTCAGGGCGTTGCTCTGCTCCGACACATCCAGGCCTTCCTGCCGAGGGTGACTGTGCCCCACAGTCTTCCCCCTGGCCGACGCGCGGGTCCGCGCGGGGGTTGCCCCGGGCGGACCCGCGCGGTGTCAGAGCTCGTCGCGGCCGGCGCCGCGCGAGGGCACCGCCGTGAACATCCGCGGCCGCCGGTAGCCGGCCTTTTCGTAGGCCACCTCGACGGCCTCCTTGACCCGGTCCAGGTCGGCGTCGCGGACCAGCGCGATCGCCGAGCCGCCGAAACCGCCGCCGGTCATCCGCGAGCCGAGCGCACCGGCCGCCCGGGCCGAGTCGACCGCGAGGTCCAGCTCGGCCGTGGAGATCCGGTAGTCGTCGCGCATGCTGACGTGCGAGGCGTCCAGGTACGGCCCGATGTCGGCCAGTCGCCCGGCGCGCAGCAGCTCGACCGTCTCGAGCACCCGCTGGTTCTCGGTGACGACGTGCCGCACCAGCGGCGCCAGGTCCTCCGGCAGCCGGTCGAGGGCGTCGGAGAGGCCTTCGACGGTGACGTCGCGCAGCGCCTTCACCCCGAGCAGCTCGGCGGCCCGTTCGGTGCCGCGGCGGCGCTCGCCGTAGCCGCCTTCGGCGTGCGAGTGCTTGGTGCGGGTGTCCATGATCAGCACCTGCAGCCCGGCCTCGGCGAGGCCGAACGGCACCTGCTCCTGCTCACCCGACCGGACGTCGAGGAACAGCACGTGCGACTCGGTGCAGCAGAGGGACGCCGTCTGGTCGAGCAGGCCGGTGGGGGCGCCGACGAAGTCGTTCTCCGACCGCTGCACCCACCGCGCGATCTCGGGCCGCGTCGGGACGTCGTCCCGGCTGCCGTCGACCTCGATGCCGGCCAGGCCGAGCAGCGCCAGCGACACCGCGCACTCGAGCGCGTGGGAGGAAGACAGGCCCGCCCCCGACGGCACGTCCCCGGCGATGACCAGGTCGGCCCCGTTCGCGAAGCCCTGGTCGCGCAGCACCCAGGCCACCCCCGCGGGGTACGCGGCCCACCCGTCGACCGAGCCCGGCGCCAGGTCGGCGAGCTTGAGCTCGCCGGAGCGCTGGAGCTGGCCGTCGTCGCCCAGCGTGGCCACGGACAGGGTGCCGTCCTCGCGGGGCGACGCCGCCACGGCCAGCCGGTGCGGGAGGGCGAACGGCAGCACGAAGCCGTCGTTGTAGTCGGTGTGCTCGCCGATCAGGTTGACGCGGCCGGGCGCCGACCAGACGCCGGCCGGCGCCTTGCCGTGGACCGTGCGGAACGCCGCCACGGCCTCCGAAGCGGGGCTCATCGGGCCTGCGCCAGGACGGCGTGCAGCGCGGAGCTGGCGACCTGGGCGGTGGTGTCCCCGCCGGTGACCTCGATGGTGCCGCCGTTGGCCTTGCCGACGGTGACCGTGCCGCCGGGCACGATGCCGACGGACTTGAGCTCGGTCATCAGCGACTCGTCCAGCTGGACGTGCTCGGCGATGCGCCGGATCTCGACGCGGCCGCCGCCGGTGCGGGCGAACTCGTCGAGCCGGACCAAGTCGGCCTCGGCGGGCGGCGCCGGTTCGCCGTCGCCCAGCTTGTCGAGGCCGGGGATCGGGTTGCCGTAGGGGGAGGTGGTCGGGTGGTCGAGCAGCTTGACCAGCTTGCGCTCGACGGCCTCGCTCATCACGTGCTCCCACCGGCACGCCTCGTTGTGCACGTGCTCCCACTCGAGCCCGATCACGTCGACGAGGAGGCGCTCGGCGAGGCGGTGCTTGCGCATGACGGCGATGGCCAGTTCCCGGCCGTGATCGGTCAGCTGCAGGTGCCGGTCGTCGGCGACCACGACCAGCCCGTCACGCTCCATCCGGGCGACGGTCTGGCTCACCGTCGGGCCGCTCTGCTGCAGGCGCTCGGCGATGCGGGCGCGCAGCGGAACGACACCTTCTTCTTCGAGCTCGTAAATGGTACGCAAGTACATCTCGGTGGTGTCGATGAGATCGTTCACGCTGTCCCCTTCGTCCGCGTTGCTCATCGTAGTCGTTGACCCCGGCAGCGGCGGCGGCCCTCGGGGGTACCGCGCCGATGGTCACCGATCCGGCCCCAGCCGCGGCCGGAGACGCCTCGGCACTGGTCACGTGCCGGGCGGAGGACGGCGTCTTTCCGGCCGGATCGGTGCGGGCTCGCCGGTGGGGGGAGACGTCCGCCACCCCGGCGCGGCCGGGCGGGCGGTCGCTGGAAGATGGGAGGCATGCGTCCGCTGATCAGCACCACCGACCTCGCCGCCGCCCTGGCCGGCCCGGCCGGGGACCGCCCCGTGGTCCTCGACGTCCGCTGGCGGCTCGCCGGCCCGCCCGGCGCCGACTCCTACCGCGAGGGCCACGTACCCGGAGCGGTGTTCACCGACCTCGACGAAGTCTTGGCGGGCCGGCCGGGCGAGGGCGGCAGGCACCCCCTGCCCGACCCGGCGGACCTGCAGCGGGACTTGCGCGCGGCCGGGGTCCGCGAGGGCGCCCCGGTGGTGGCGTACGACGACGCGGACGGCTCGGTGGCGGCGAGGGCCTGGTGGCTCCTGCGCTGGGCGGGCCACGAAGAGGTGGCGGTACTGGACGGCGGTTACGCGGCGTGGACGGCCGAGGGCCACCCGGTGAGCACGGAGGAGGCGACCCCGGAGCCGGGCGACCTGACGGTCCGCCCGGGAGGCATGCCGGTCCTGGACGCGGACGAGGCAGCAGCCCTGGCCCGCGACGGCCTCCTGCTGGACGCCCGCGCAACACCGAGGTACACGGGCGAGACGGAGCCGGTGGACCCCCGAGCAGGCCACATCCCGGGCGCGGTGAACGCCCCCTTCGCGGCCCACGTGGCAGAGGACGGCCGCTGGCGCGCCCCGGCCGAGCTGGCGGAGAGGTTCGCAGGCCTGGGCCTCCGCCCGGGCGAGCCGGTAGCGGCGTACTGCGGCTCAGGGGTGACGGCCAGCTCGGTGGTCTTGGCCTTGGAGCTGGCGGGCCACCCGCGAGCGGGCCTGTACGCGGGCTCGTGGTCCCACTGGTCCCGGGACCCGGCCCGCCCAGCGGCAATGGGCCCCCTCCCCGGCTGAGCCGAGCCCGCCTCCGAGCCGAGCGCGGGCCGTCGCCCAGCGGCGGCTCCCTCCCCGGCTGAGGCCCTGGGTTCGGGCCGAGCACGGGCCATCGCCCAGCGGCGGCCCCTCCGGGCGAGCCACCTCGGCTCCGAGCCGAGCGGCGGTCGCCCGGGCTCGGCCCGCCCCAGCGCGCGGCCGAGCCCGGCAGCGCTCCTTCCCGGCTGAGCCCCTGGGGTCGGGCTGAGCGCCGGCCATCGCCTAGCGGCGGCCCCTCCCCGGGGAGCCGTCCGGGTCCGAGCCGAGTGGCGGCCATCGCCCGGCCGCGGGCACCCCTCCCCGGCTGAACCACCATGGGCCAGACCGAGTGGCGCTGCGGCCTGCCGGCGGGCATCCTTCCGGGCCAGCCGGGCCAGCCGGGCCAGCCGGCACGCGGGCGCGGCGCGTCCCCCACTCGGTGTCCTCCGGCGCGATCACCGCCC
>NZ_JBSFNC010000040.1:0-68853 GCF_053586895.1 Amycolatopsis sp. NPDC003731
TCGACTTCACCGATCCCAGCCACAGCGGCGTCGCGCGGTCCTGGCCGTACGTCGCCAGCAGGGCCTGGGCCTCGATCGGGTCGCCCAGGGCCGTGCCCGTTCCGTGGGCCTCGACGACGTCGACGTCCGATGGGGACAACCCCGCCGCCGACAACGCCGCCGTGATCACGCGGCGCTGGGAGGGGCCGTTGGGCGCCGTGAGGCCGTTCGACGCGCCGTCGGAGTTCACCGCCGAGCCGCGGAGGAGCGCCAGGACCGGGTGGCCGTTGCGGCGCGCGTCCGACAAGCGCTCCACCAGCAGCAACCCCACGCCTTCGGCCCAGCCCGTTCCGTCGGCCGCGTCGGCGAAGGCCTTGCACCGGCCGTCCGCGGCCAGGCCGCCCTGGCGGTCGAACTCGGCGAACGTGCCCGGGGTGGCCATGATCGTGACGCCGCCGGCGATCGCGAGGGTGCACTCGCCGCGTCGCAAAGCCTGTGCGGCCAGGTGCAACGCCACCAGCGATGACGAGCACGCCGAGTCGATCGTGACCGACGGGCCCTCCAGGCCGAGGTGGTACGACAGCCGTCCGGAAAGGACACTGCCCGCCGTTCCGGTGAGCAGGTACCCGGCCACCTCCTCGGCACCGGCGGTGCCGTACCCGGACGCCGCGCCACCCACGAACACACCGGTGCTGCTGCGCCGCAAGGACTTCGGCGCGATCCGGGCGCGCTCCAGGAGCTCCCACGACGTTTCCAACAGCAGCCGTTGCTGCGGGTCCATGGCCAGCGCTTCGCGGGGTGAGATGCCGAAGAAGTCCGCGTCGAACTCGGCCGCGTCGTGGAGGAAGCCGCCCTGGAACGGGCCCAGGGGCCAGCCGCGGTCGCCGGGGAAGCCGCCGATCGCGTCCGTGCCGCTCTCGACCAGGCGCCACAGGTCCTCGGGTGAGGCGACGCCGCCCGGGTAGCGGCAGCTCATGGCCACGATCGCGACGGGCTCGGCGTCCCGGGCCTCGATGTCGGCGAGCCGGTCGCGGGTGTCCTTCAGATCGGCCGTGACGAACTTGAGGTAGTCACGGAGTTTCTGCTCGTTGGCCATCAAAGCCCCACTGTCTCAAGAAGTCCGGAAGGTGCTGTCGATGAAGTCGAAGAGCTCGTCGTCGCCGGCGCCGCTCAGGTCGGTCCCGCCGGCCAGCTCGGTCCACCGCGTGAGGACGCCCCGCAGGCGCGCGGTGATCTCGTCGCGGGCCAGGTCCGCCTCGGTGGCGGTCTCGAACGCGGCCTCCAGCCGGTCGAGCTCGTCGAGCAGGCGGACGCCGGAGTCGCCGCCCCCGAACCGGCGGTCGAGTTCCTCGGCCAGGTCGGCGGCCGTCGGGTGGTCGAAGGCGAGCGACGCGGGCAGGCTCAGCCCGGTTCCGGCGCCGAGCCGGTTGCGCAGCTCGACGGCCATCAGCGAGTCGAAACCGAGTTCCTTGAACGCGCGTTCGGGCCCGATCGCCGCGCCCGAGGTGTGCCCGAGCACGCCCGCGACCTGGTCGAGGACCAGCGTGAGCAGCGCCTTCGGCCGCTCCCCCGCGGGCAGCGACGCGAACCCGGTCGACGTCGGCTCCGGCTCGGCCACGGCCTCCCGCGCCGCCGGGAGGTCGGCCAGCAGCGGGCGCGGCCGGGCCGCGGTGAAGACCGGCGTGAAGCGGGCCCAGTCGACGTCCGCGACGACGACGGCCGGGTCGTCGGCGGAGAGGGCCCGCCGGAAGGCCGCGACGCCCTTCGCCGGGTCGATCGGCGGCAGGCCACGTCCGCGCAGCATCCGGACGGCGTCGGCGTCGGCGGCCATGCCCGAGCCGGCCCACGGGCCCCAGGCGATCGCGGTCGCGGCCAGCCCGCGGCCACGGCGTTCTTCGGCCAGTGCGTCGAGGAAGGCGTTGGCCGCGCCGTAGACCGCCTGCTCGCCGCTGCCCCACACCCCGGAGATCGAGGAGAACAGCACGAACGCGTCGAGGTCGTGCGTCAGCTCGTCGAGGTGCCGCGCGCCGGCCACCTTCCCGGCGAGGACGGCGGACACCTCCTCGGGCGTGATCTCGGTGAGCGGGCCGTGCTGGCCCGTGCCGGCCGCGTGCACCACGGCGGTCAGCGGCAAGTCCGCCGGGATCGCCGCGAGGACGTCTGCCAGAGCGTCCCGGTCGGCCGCGTCGCAGGCGGCGAGCGTGACGCGGACGCCGAGAGCGGACAGCTCCGAGGCCAGCTCGGCCGCGCCGGGTGCCTCGACGCCGCGCCGGCTGGTGAGGACGAGGTGTTCGGCGCCCGCCTCGGCGAGTTCCCGCGCGACGGCGGCGCCCAGCGCGCCGGTGCCGCCGGTGATCAGGATCGTGCCGCGGGGCCGCCAATCCCGGGTTTCCCCGGCCGGGGCGGGAGCGAGCCGGCGGGCGAAGACGCCGTCCGGGCGGATGGCGACCTCGTCCTCGGTGCCGTCGGCGAGGACCGCGGCGAGCCGGGCCCCGGCCGCCGCGTCGAGGGTTTCCGGCAGGTCGGCGAGGCCGCCCCAGGCGGACGGCAGCTCGAGCGCCGCGATCCGGCCGAAACCCCACGTGGTCGCCTGGTCGGGGCGGGAAACGCCGTGCACCGCGCCCTGGGTCAGGCACCACAGCCGGGCCGGGACGCCGGAATCCGCGAAGGCTTGGGTGAGCGTCAGGTTGGCGGCGAGCCCGGCCTCCGCGTCACCGGTGAGGGCCAGCAAGGAGACAACGCCCTCGACGTCGGCGTGGTCGCGCAGCACGGCGGTCAGGCTGGCGCGGTCCCCCGCACCGGACGAGACCACCGGCTCGGCGCCGTGAGCGGCCAGCACCCGCGCGACGTCGTCGGCGAGGACGTCGCCGACGACGAGCCAGCGTCCGGTCAGCCGTCCCGCGGACGCGGCCACCGGACGCCAGCCAACTCGGTACCGCCCCGCGTCCACAGTGGACGCCGGGACCGCGGGTTCGAGCCAGAAGCGGGATCGCTGGAAGGCATACGTCGGCAGCTCGGTCCGCCGGGCACCTTCGAGGAGGGCCGAGGCGTCGAGCGAGAAGCCGGCGGTCCGCAGCCGCGCGAACGCCGTGACCACGGCCCGCGGCTCGTCCTCGCCGGCGCGCAGGGTCGGGATCGCCGGGATGTCGGCGGTTTCGGCCGCCATGGCGGAGAGGACGCCGTCGGGGCCGACCTCCAGGAAGGTGCTCGCCCCCTGGTCGGCGAGGGTGCGGACCGCGTCGGCGAACCGGACGGTCTCCCGCACGTGCCGCACCCAGTAATCGGCCGTGAACGACGAAACGAGCGAGCCGGTCAGGGTCGACACGACCGGGATCACCGGCTCGCGGTAGGTCAGTCTCGCCGCCACCGTCCCGAATTCCGCCAGCATCGGGTCCATCAGCGGCGAGTGGAAGGCGTGGCTGACGCGCAGCCGCTTGGTCTTGACGCCGCGGGCCGCGAACTCACCCGCGAGCGCCAGCACGGCGGACTCCGAACCGGAGAGCACCGTGCTGGCCGGCCCGTTGACCGCGGCGATGCCGACACCGTCGGTCAACGCGGCCTCGACGTCCGCTTCGGGTGCGCCGACGGCGATCATCGCGCCGCCTTCGGGCAGCGCCTGCATCAGGCTCGCCCGCGCGGCGACCAGCGTGCACGCGTCGGGCAGCGACAGCACGCCGGCGACGTGCGCGGCGGCCAGTTCGCCGATCGAGTGCCCGGCCACGAAGTCCGGCCGGACGCCCCAGGATTCGACGAGCCGGAAGAGGGCGACTTCGAGGGCGAAGATCGCGGGCTGCGCGTGCCCCGTCTGGTCGAGGTCGCCCGGTCCGACGTCCCCGAGCAGGGCACGGACCTCGTCGAAGGCCTGCGCGAACACCGGGAACCGCGCGGACAGCTCCTGGCCCATCCCGGGTCGCTGCGCGCCTTGCCCGGTGAAGAGGACGGCCAGGCGGCCGGGTGCCCCGCTGCCGGTGAGGGCGCCGAGGTCGCCGAGCGCGGCCAGCCCGGCCAGGAGCTCCGGACCGGTCTCGCCGACGACCGCGGCGCGGTGGCCGAGGTCGGCGCGGGTGGTGGCCAGGCTCAGCGCCACGTCCGCGGGGTGCACTTCGCGGTCGCTGAGGAAGTCGTGCAGGCGGGTCGCCTGGGCGCGTAGGGCCGCCGGGGTCTTGGCCGACAGCAGCCACGGCACCGGGCCGGTGACCGGCGAGCGCTCCTCGGCCGCGGCCTCCGGGGCTTGCTCGAGGATGGTGTGGGCGTTGGTGCCCGAGATGCCGAACGACGAGACACCCGCGCGCCGCGGCCCGTCGGAGGTCCACTCGCGCGCCGAAGTCAGCAGCTCGACCGCACCGGACGTCCAGTCCACTTGGGACGTCGGCGCGTCCACGTGCAACGTTCGCGGCAGGACGCCGTGCCGCATCGCCAGCACCATCTTGATCACGCCCGCGACCCCGGCCGCGGCCTGGGTGTGCCCCAGGTTCGACTTCACCGAGCCGAGCCACAACGGCGTGGCTCGGTCCTGCCCATACGTCGCCAGCAGGGCCTGGGCTTCGATCGGGTCGCCCAGTTTCGTCCCGGTGCCGTGCGCCTCCACCACGTCCACTTCGGACGGAGCGAGGCCCGCGTCGGCCAGGGCGGCCCGGATCACCCGCTGCTGGGACGGCCCGTTCGGCGCGGTCAGGCCGTTCGACGCGCCGTCGGAGTTCACCGCCGACCCGCGCACCACGGCCAGGACGTCGTGCCCGTGCCGGCGCGCGTCCGACAGCCGCTCCACCAGCAGCAGGCCGACGCCCTCGGCCATGCCGGTGCCGTCCGCGCCCTCGGCGAACGCCTTGCACCGGCCGTCCCCGGCCAGGCCGCGCTGCTGGCTGAACGCGAGCAGCACGCCCGGCGTCGGCATGACCGTCACGCCGCCCGCGAGCGCCAAGTCGCATTCGCCGCTTCGCAGCGACTGGACCGCCAGGTGCAGGGCCACCAGCGACGACGAGCACGCCGTGTCCACCGTCAGCGCCGGCCCTTCCAGGCCGAACACGTACGACAGCCGGCCTGAGGCCACCGACGACGTCCCGCCGGTCATCAGGTGCCCTTCGAGACCGTCGGTGGCCGCGCCGGCACCGTAGCCGGAGGTGGCCGCGCCGACGAACACGCCGGTCCGGCTGCCGCGGACCGACAGCGGGTCGATGCCGGCGCGTTCGAACGCCTCCCAGGTCGCTTCCAGCAGGAGCCGCTGCTGCGGGTCCATGGTCAGCGCTTCGCGCGGCGAGATGTCGAACAGCTCCGGGTCGAACCGGCCGGCGTCGGCCACGAACCCGCCGTTGCGCGTGGAGACGCGGCCCGGCGTCCCGGGTTCGGGCGCGTACAGGCCGTCGAGGTCCCAGCCGCGGTCGGCGGGGAACGGCGAGATCGCGTCGACGCCGCCCGCGACCAGGTCCCACAGGTCCTCCGGCGAGGCGACCGAGCCCGGGTAACGGCAGCTCATCGCGACGATGACGACCGGGTCGTCGCCGGTCGCGCCGGCCGGGACCACCGCGGCCGGCTCGGGCTCACCACCGAACAGCCCGGTCCGCAGGAAGGTCACGAGAGCCGCCGGGGCCGGGTGGTCGAAGACGAGCGTCGCGGGCAGCCGCAGGCCGGTCGCGGCGCCGAGCCGGTTGCGCAGCTCGACGGCGGTCAGGGAGTCGAAGCCGAGTTCGGCGAACGAGCGGCCCGGCTCGATCTCGCCGGCCGTGTCGTGCCCGAGCACCGCGGCGACGTGGTCTCGGACCAGCTCCAGCAGCCGGCGGTCGCGCTCGGCGGCCGGCAGTTTCCGCAGGCGGGCGGCCAGGTCGTCCCCCGCCGGCACCGCGGTGGCCGTCCGGCGGGTGCCGCGGACGAGCCCGCGCAGGAGCGGCGGGACCGGGCCGGTCGTGGCGGACAGGTCGAGCCGGGCCGGGATGGCCAAGGTCTCGCCGCGGGCGATGGCCGCGTCGAACAGCGCCAGGCCTTCGGCGCCGGACAGCCCGGTCATGCCGCCCCGCGACATCCGGGCCAGGTCGGCGGCGCCGAGGTGGCCGGTCATGCCGCTGGCCTCCGCCCACAGGCCCCAGGCCAGGGACACGCCCGGCAGGCCGAGCGCGCGGCGGTGCGCGGCCAGGGCGTCGAGGGCGGTGTTCGCGGCCGCGTAGTTGCCCTGCCCGGCCGTACCGAACACGCCCGCGGCCGCCGAGAAGAGCACGAAGAGCGCGAGGTCCTGGTCGCGCGTCAGCTCGTGCAGGGTGACGGCGGCGTCGGCCTTGGGCCGCAGCACGGCCGCGAGCTTCGCCGGGTCGAGGCTGGTCAGCAGGCCGTCGTCGAGGACGCCGGCGGTGTGCACGATCCCGGTGAGCGGCCGGTCGGCCAGCACCTCGGCGAGCGCGTCCCGGTCGGCCGCGTCGCACGCGACGACGGAGACTTCGGCGCCCAGGGTGGTCAGCTCGTCGGTCAGTTCGGTGGCGCCGGGAGCGTCCGGGCCGCGGCGGCTGAGCAGGAGCAGCCGCCGGACGCCGTGCGCGGTCACCAGGTGCCGGGCGATCCGGGCGCCGAGCGTGCCGGTACCGCCGGTGACGAGCACGGTGCCGTCCGGATCGAGCTTCCGCGGCAGGGTCACGACGTTCTTGCCGACGTGCCGGGCCTGGCTGATGAACCGGAACGCTTCCGGCACCTGCCGGATGTCCCACGTCCGCCGCGGCAGCGGGGTGAGCGCGCCGGCTTCGAAGAGCCCGGCGAGTTCGCGCAGGATCTCCTGCAGGCGCTCGGGTCCCGCTTCGATGAGGTCGAACGCGCGGTAGCGCACCCCTTGGTGCGCGCGGGCGACGTCGTCGGCGTCGCGGACGTCGGTCTTGCCCATCTCGACGAACCGGCCGCCGCGCGGCAGCAGCCGCAGGGACGCGTCGACGAACTCGCCGGCCAGGGCGTCGAGCACGACGTCGACGCCGCGGCCGCCGGTCGCTTCGCGGAAGTGGTCCTCGAAGGACAGTGAACGGGAGTCTCCGATGTGGACAGTGTCCAGCCCCAGTTCTTCGAGCACGTCGTGTTTCGACGTGCTCGCGGTGGCGAACACCTCGGCGTTCTTCCAGCGGGCGAGCTGGACGGCGGCCATGCCGACGCCGCCCGCGGCCGCGTGGACGAGCACGGACTGGCCCGCTTCGAGCCCGCCGAGGTCGAACAGGCCGTAGTAGGCGGTGGCGAAGGCGACGGGCACCGACGCGGCATCGGCGAAGCTCCACGCCGCCGGCATCGGTGTCACCAGGCGGTGGTCGGTGACCGCGACCGGGCCGAGCGCACCGGCGAACAGGCCGGTGACGCGGTCGCCGACGGCGAGTCCCCGCACCCGTGACCCGGTTTCCAGCACGACACCCGCGGCCTCGCCGCCCATCAACGCCTGGCCCGGGTACATCCCCAGGGTGATGAGGACGTCCCGGAAGTTCAGCCCGGCCGCGCGGACCTCGACCCGGATCTCGTCCGGCCCGAGTTCGGCTTCCGGAACCGGCATCGTCGCCAGGCCGTCGAGCGTGCCGGTGCCGGTGGTGCCGACGCGCCAGGCGTCGTCCGCGGGCAGGGTCAGCTCGGCCGCCGGACGGGCGAGGCGCGGGACGAGCAGTGTCCCGGCGCGGGCGGCGACCTGCGGTTCGCCCGAAGCGAGCGCGGTTCCGATCGCGGCCTGCACGTCGGCCCGGTCGTCGACGTCCACGAGCACGAACCGGCCCGGGTGCTCGGACTGGGCCGAGCGGATCAGGCCCCACGCCGGGGCCTGATCCAAGGCGGGCACCGGGTCGCCGGGGAGCGCGGCGAGTGCGCCGGTGGTGAGCACGACGAGCCGGGCGTGGGCGAACCGCGGGTCGGCCAGCCACTCCTGCGCGGTCGTGAGGACCTGGTCGAGGCCGGTCACCGGCAGGACCACCGCGTCCGGGACGACGTCGAGATCGACCGGCGGCCCGGACAGCCAGGCGAACTCCGGAGCCTCCCCGGTGGCCACGAGCGGCGTCCATTCCGTGCGGAACAGCGCATCCGGCGTTGCGTCCACTGTGGACGAGGTGGCCTGGAACGCGAGTGAGCCGATGCGCGCGACCGGGTTGCCGGCCGGGTCGGTGGCCACGACCGAGACCGCGTTCGGCCCGGCCGCGGCCAGGCGCACCCGCAGGGCCGTCGCTCCGGTGGCGAACAGGGCGACATCGGTGAAGGCGAACGGCAGCCGCGCCCGGCCGTCGTCGGGGAAGAACCCGCCGAGGCCGAGTGCGTGCAGGGCGGCGTCGAGCAGGGCGGGGTGCACGGCGAACGCGTCGGTACCGGGCAGCTCGACCTCGGCGAACACCGCGCCGTCGTGGCGCCAGGCCGCGCGGAGGCCGCGGAAGGCGGGCCCGTAGTGGTAGCCGGCCTCGGCGAGCGCGGCGTAGTGGGCGTCGACGTCGAGGGGTTCGGCGGCGGGCGGCCATTCGGCCGGGAGCCCGGCCGGTTCGGGGGTGCCGGGGGCCAGGACGCCCTGGGCGTGCCGGGTCCAGCGCGCGCCGGGCTGGTCGGGGCGGGCGCTGACGGTCAGGCCGCGGCGGCCGTCTTCCCCCGGCGGGTCGGCGACGACCTGGAGCTGAACGCCGCCGGTGGCGGGCACGGCGAGGGGCGCGCCGAGGGTGAGCTCTTCGACGGTGCCGCAGCCGGTGTGGTCGCCCGCGTGGAGCGCGAGTTCGGCGAACGCCGTGCCGGGCAGCAGGGCGGCGCCGAGGATGTCGTGGTCGGCGAGCCAGGGGTGGGTCTGCCGCGACAGCCGTCCGGTGAGGACGAGCCGGTCGTCGTCGGCGAGGGTGACGGCGGCGCCGAGCAGCGGGTGGTCGACGGCGCCGAGGCCGAGCCCGGCGGCGTCGCCGGTGCGGACGGCCGGGCGCGGCCAGTACTGCTTGCGCTGGAAGGCGTAGGTGGGGAGGTCGACGACGTGGGCGTCCGGGAACGCCGGCGTCCAGTCGATGGCGACGCCGTGGACGTGCGCCTCGGCGAGGGCGGTGTGGAAGCGGGTCAGGCTGCCGTCGTTCTTGCGGAGGGAGCCCAGCGCGACGACGTCCTCGCCGAGCGCCATGGTCAGGACCGGGTGCGGTGACGCTTCGATGAACGTCCCGAAACCTTCGGACTTCAGGCGCTCGATCGCCGTGTCGAGGCGGACGGTGCTGCGGAGGTTGGTGTACCAGTACTCGGCATCGACATGTTCGTTCCACTCCCCGGTCACCGTCGAGAGGAAGGCGGTTTCGCCGTGGCGGGGCGTGATCGGGGCCAGGACGTCGAGGAGTTCGTCGCGCAGCTGCTCGACCTGGGCGGAGTGGGAGGCGTAGTCCACCGGCACCCGCTTCGCGCGGATCCCGTCGGCTTCGCAGGACCTGATCAGGTCGTCGAGCGCAGCCGGCGTCCCGGAGACGACGACGGCGGCGGGGCCGTTCACCGCCGCGATCGACAGTCCGTCGCTCAGCCTCGCCGCCACCTCGTCGAGCGGTGCGGCCACCGAGACCATTCCGCCGCGTCCGGCCAGGGCGAGGATCGCCTTGCTGCGCAGGGTCACGACCCGAGCGCCGTCATCCAACGAAAGCGCTCCGGAGACCACGGCAGCGGCAATCTCGCCCTGGGAGTGGCCGACGACCGCGTCCGGGACCACGCCGAATGACCGCCACAGCTCCGCCTGCGAAACCATGACCGCGAACAAGGCGGGCTGCACCACGTCGACCCGGCTCAACGCCGCCGCGTCGGCCAGTACGTCACGGAGCCGCCAGTCCACAAAGGACTGGAGCGCCGTCGCACACTCGTCCAGCCGGGCGGCGAACACCGGCGAGGACTCCGCGAGTTCGAGGGCCATCCCCGCCCACTGGGAACCCTGGCCGGGGAACACCAGCGCGACCTTGCCCGGCGCCTCGGCCACGCCGGTGACGACGTGGGCCGCCGGGGTGCCCTCGGCCAGCGCGGACAGGCCCGCGGCGAAGTCGCCGATCACGACCGCGCGGTGCGGGAGCGAAGCCCGGGTGGTCGCCAAGGAGAAGCCGATGTCGGCCGGAGCCGCGTCGACCCGCGCGAGCAGGGCCTGAGCTTGCCCGCGCAACGCGTCGGCCGACCGGGCCGACAGCACCCACGGCACCGGTCCCGCCTCAGGACTGGGCGTGGCTTCGGCCTGCGGGAAGGCCTCCAGGACCGTGTGTGCGTTGGTGCCGCTCATGCCGAACGACGACACCGCGGCCCGCAACGGACGGTCGGCCGTCCACTCGCGCGGCTCGGTCAGCAGCTCGACCGCACCCGACGTCCAGTCCACATGGGACGAAGGCGTGTCCACGTGCAACGTCCGCGGCAGGACGCCGTGCCGCATCGCCAGCACCATCTTGATCACGCCCGCGACACCCGCCGCCGCCTGGGTGTGGCCGATGTTCGACTTCACCGAGCCCAGCCACAGCGGCGTCTCACGCGACTGGCCGTAGGTGGCCAGCAACGCCTGGGCTTCGATCGGGTCACCGAGGGTCGTTCCGGTGCCGTGTGCTTCGACGGCGTCGACGTCCGAAGTGGACAGACCGGCGTCGGCCAGTGCCGCGCGGATGACGCGCTGCTGGGCCGGGCCGTTCGGCGCGGTCAGGCCGTTCGACGCACCGTCCTGGTTGACCGCCGAGCCGCGGACCACGGCCAGGATCCGGTGGCCGTGGCGCTGCGCGTCCGACAGCCGTTCCAGCAGCAGCAAGCCGGCGCCTTCACCCCAGGCGGTGCCGTCCGCGGCGTCGGCGAAGGCCTTGCAGCGGCCGTCGGCGGCGAGGCCGCGCTGGCGGCTGAACTCGACGAACGTGCCCGGCGTGGCCATCACCGTCACCCCGCCGGCCAAGGCCATCGAGCACTCGCCGAGCCGCAGCGACTGGACCGCCAGGTGCAGCGCGACCAGCGACGACGAGCACGCCGTGTCCACCGAAACCGCCGGGCCCTCCAGCCCGAAGGTGTAGGCCAGCCGGCCCGAAGCGACGCTCGCCGCGTTGCCGGTGGCCAGGTGGCCTTCGAGGACGTCGGCCGAGCCGAGGAGCAAGTTCATGTAGTCGTGGCTGTTCGTGCCCGCGAAGACGCCGGTCCGGCTGCCCCGCAGGGCCGCCGGGTCGAGGCCCGCGCGCTCGAAGGCTTCCCACGCGAGCTCCAGGAGGAGCCGTTGCTGCGGGTCCATCGCGAGGGCTTCGCGCGGCGAGATGCCGAAGAACCCGGCGTCGAACGCGCCCGCCGCGTCGAGGAACGCGCCTTCGGTCACCGTCACCGAGCCGAGCCGCGCGGGGTCGGCGTCGTAGAGGTTCTCCAGGTCCCAGCCGCGGTCGGCGGGGAAGCCCGAGACCGCGTCCGCGCCTTCGGACACCAGGCGCCACAGGTCTTCCGGCGAGGCGACGCCGCCCGCGTACCGGCAGCTCATCGCGACGATCGCGATCGGCTCGTCGGCGGCCGCGGACACCGTCGTGGGAGCTACGGCGACGGCGTCACCCAGGACGCCGGCCCGCAGGTGCCCGGCGAGCGCCTCCGGTGTCGGCCAGTCGTAGACGAGCGTCGCGGGCAGCGCGAGGCCGGTTTCCGCACGCAGGGCGTCCCGCAGTTCGATCGCGGTCAGGGAGTCGAAGCCCAGGTCCTGGAACGCCCGGTCCGGGGCGACGGCGGCCGCGCTGGGGTGGCCGAGCACCGCGGCGGCCTGGTCGCGGACCACCTGCAGCAGCACGTCACCCGCGGCGGCCGCGGACAGCCCGCGCAGCCGGGCGACGAGACCGCCGGGTTCGGCCGCCGGTTCGTCGAGGACGGCTTCGGGGATGGTGGTCAGCAGCGGGCTCGGCCGCCGGGAGGTGAAGGCGGCGGTGAACCGGGGCCAGTCGACGTCGGCGACGGTCACGTTCGTGTCGCCGCCCGCGGCGTGCAGCAGGGCCGAGACGGCCGCGTCCGGATTCAGCGCGCGGAGGCCGCGGCGGAACAGGTAGTCCTCGGCGTCGTTGTCGGCGGCCATCCCGCCGTCCGCCCACGGGCCCCAGGCCACCGCGGTGGCGGCCAGGCCGCGGGCGCGGCGGGCTTCGGCGAGCGCGTCGAGGTAGGCGTTGGCGGCGCCGTAGCCGCCCTGCTGCCCGCTGCCCCAGACGCCGGCGATCGAGGAGAAGAGGACGAACGCGTCGAGGTCGGTGTCGGCGAGGAGTTCGTCGAGGTGGCGGGCGCCGGTCGCCTTGGCCGCCCAGTGTTCCGCGAAGTCGTCCACTTCGGACAAGGGGGCGGATCGGACGACGCCGGCCGTGTGCACGACGGCGGTGAGCCCGGGGCTGACCCGCTCCAGGAGGTCGGCGACGAAGTCCCGGTCGGCGACGTCACCGGCGGCAAACGTCACCCGGGTGCCCAGCTCGGCGAGTTCCGCGCTCAGTTCGGTGGCGCCCGGCGCGTCGGAGCCCCGGCGCGAGACGAGCACGAGGTGGTCGGCGCCTTCGCGGGCGAGACGGCGGGCGACGTGCGAGCCGAGCGCTCCGGTGCCGCCGGTGACGAGCACGGTGCCACGCGGAGTCCACTTCGGACCCGCCGGGGGCGCGTGCTCGAGGCGACGACCGAAGGTCCCTTCCGCGCGGATGGCGACCTGGTCTTCGCCACCGCCGAGCAGTGCCTGGAACTTCTCTGGGGCCACTCTGGATGGAAGGTCGATCAGACCGCCCCAGCGGTCCGGGTGTTCGAGCGCGGCGACGCGGCCGAGACCCCAGACGGCGGCCTGGTCCGGATCCGGTGCGGGGTCCGCGTCGGTGACCCGGACGGCGCCCGAGGTGACGCACCACAGCGGCGCGTCGATCCCGGCGTCGCCGAGGGCCCGCAGGAGGTCGATGGCCGGTTCCGGTCCGGCGCTGCTGAGCACGACGACCGGGTCGATGCCGCGCAGGTCCTCGGCGGTGACCGGGCCGTCGAGGCATACCACGCGGCCGTCCCACCCGGCCAGGGCGGCTTCGAGCTGCGGGGACGGGTCGACGACGAGGCAGTCGCCGGCGAGGGCAGGCGTCTCGGTGGGCGCCAAGGGGGTCCAGGCGACCCGGTACCGGTCGAGCTCGACGTGGTGCCGCGCGGGGCGCGGCCAGAACCGTTCGCGCTGGAACGGGTACGTGGGCAGGTCGGCCCGCGGCCCGGCGGGCAGGTAGGCCGCCCAGTCGACGGTGCCGCCGCGGACCCACACCCCGGCGAGGGCGGTCAGCAGGGTGCGCTCCTCGTCGCGGTCCCGCCGCAGCGCGGGGAAGGCCGCCCCCGGCACCATCGCGCTGAGGACGCCGTCGGGGCCGAGTTCGAGGAAGGTGCGGACACCTTCGGCTTCGAGTGCCGTGACGCCGTCGGCGAACCGGACCGTTTCCCGGACGTGCCGGACCCAGTAGTCCGCCGTGAACGACGAAGTGAGAGCACCGCTCACATTCGAGAGCACCGGTATCCGCGCCGGGTGGTACTGGAGTTGTTCGGCGACCGCGCGGAACTCGTCGAGCATCGGGTCCATCAACGCCGAGTGGAACGCATGGCTCACCGACAGGCGCTTGGTCTTGGGGAACTGCGCCGCGACTTCGAGGACCGCGGACTCTTCGCCGGAGATCACCACCGACTCGGGGCCGTTCACCGCCGCGATCGAGACGCCCTCGGTCAAGGTGACGGCCGACTCCGGCGCGGCGATCGAGACCATCGCCCCGCCCGGCGGCAACGCCTGCATCAAGGAGGCTCGGGCCGAGACCAGCGTGCACGCATCGGACAGGGACAGCACCCCGGCCACGTGCGCGGCCGCGACCTCCCCGATCGAATGCCCGGCGACGAAGTCCGGGCGCACGCCGAACGACTCGACCAGGCGGAACAGGGCGACCTCGAGAGCGAACAACGCCGGCTGGGTGAACTCCGTGCGCTCCAGGCGCTCGGCATCGCCGAAGGCCTCGCGCAGCTCCGGCCGGAAGTGCGCGCACACCTCGTCGAACGCCGAGGCGTAGACCGGGAACCGCTCGTACAGCTCGCGGCCCATCCCGATCCGCTGGGCGCCCTGTCCGGTGAACAACACCGCCAGGCGGGTGTCCTCCCGAGCCTCCCCGGTGACCACCTTCCCGTCGAGGACGACCGCGCGGTGGTCGAGCGCGGTCCGGGTGGTCAGCGTCCGGGCGGTGGCCGCGGGGTCGGCCGGCACCTCGGCGAGCCGGGAAAGCTGCTCCTGCAGCGCTTCCGGGGTCTTCGCCGACAGCGGCCACGGCGTCAGCGTGCCGACCGGCGCCTCCGCGGGCACCGGCTCGGCGGGCGGAACGGACTCGAGGATGGTGTGCGCGTTGGTGCCGCTGACGCCGAACGACGACACCGCGGCCCGCAACGGACGGTCGGCCGTCCACTCGCGCGACTCGGTCAGCAGCTCCACCGAACCGGCCGACCAGTCCACATGGGACGAGGGCGCGTCCACGTGCAACGTCTTCGGGAGGACGCCGTGGCGCATCGCCATCACCATCTTGATCACACCCGCGACACCGGCCGCCGCCTGGGTGTGGCCGATGTTCGACTTCACCGAGCCCAGCCACAACGGCGTCTCCCGGTCCTGGCCGTAGGTGGCCAGCAACGCCTGGGCTTCGATCGGGTCGCCGAGCGTCGTACCGGTACCGTGCGCCTCGACGACGTCGACGTCCGAAGTGGACAGCCGGGCGTTGTCCAGAGCGGCCCGGATCACCCGTTGCTGGGCCGGGCCGTTGGGTGCGGTGAGGCCGTTGGACGCGCCGTCCTGGTTGACCGCGGAGCCGCGCACCACGGCGAGGACGTCGTGGCCGTGGCGCCGGGCGTCGGACAGCCGCTCGACCAGCAGCACACCGGCGCCTTCGCCCCAGCCGGTGCCGTCGGCCGCCTCGGCGAACGCCTTGACCCGGCCGTCCGGTGCGAGCCCGCGCTGGCGGCTGAACTCGACGAACGTCCCCGGCGTCGCCATCACGGTGACGCCACCGGCCAGCGCCAGGTCGCATTCGCCCTGACGCAGCGCCTGCGCGGCGAGGTGCAGGGCGACCAGCGACGACGAGCACGCCGTGTCGACGGTCAGCGCCGAACCCTCGAACCCGAACAGGTACGCGAGCCGGCCGGAGACGACGCTCGCCGCGTTGCCGGTGCCGAGGTAGCCCTCGACGTCCTCGGCCGAGGACCGCAGCAGGGTCAGGTAGTCCTGCCCGTTGGAGCCGACGAACACGCCGGTCCGGCTGCCGCGCAGGGACGCCGGGTCGATCCCGGCGCGCTCGAAGACTTCCCACGAGGTCTCCAGCAGCAGCCGCTGCTGGGGGTCCATGGCCAGGGCCTCCCGCGGCGAGATCCCGAAGAACCCGGCGTCGAAGAGGTCGGCGTCGTGCAGGAACGCGCCTTCGCGGGCGTAGGTCGTGCCCGGTCGGCTGGCGTCGTCGAACAGCGCCGCGGTGTCCCAGCCGCGGTTGGCGGGGAACGCCGAGACGGCGTCCCCGCCGCGGGCCACCAGGTCCCACAGCCCTTCCGGCGAGCGCACGCCGCCGGGGAACCGGCAGGCCATCGCGACGATGGCGATCGGCTCGGTCGCGGCCTCGACGAGCTGCCGGTTCTGCCGCCGCAGCCGCTCGGCCTCCTTGACGGAGGCGCGCAGCGCGTCGAGCACCTTCTCGGGCGTGGCCATGGTTCAGCTCCAGGAGTGGGTCATCGGGAATCGGTACCGTCGAGGGCCAGCCGCACCAGCGCTTCGGCGTCGAGGTCGTCGACGGTGCCGGTGCCGGTCTCGCCGTCGTCGAGGCCGGCCAGCTCCAGCAGGGCGGTCATCAGCCCGGCGTCGCGGAAGCGGGCCAGCGGCACGGTGGCGAGGGCCTCCCGGATCCGGGCTTCCTCGGGATCGGCCGCGCGGTCGGGCCGCAGGACGCCGAGGAGGTGCCGGGCGAGCGCCGCCGGGGTCGGGTGGTCGAAGACGACCGTCGCGGGCAGGGGCACGCCGGCCGCCGCGGCGAGGCGGTTGCGGAACTCGACCGAGGTCAGGGAGTCGAAGCCCAGCTCGGTGAACGGACGCGCGGCGGGGACGGCGTCGGCCCCGCGGTACCCCAGCGCGGCCGCCGCCTCGGTGCGGACCAGGGTGAGCAGCGTCCGTTCGGCGTCCGGTCCGGTCAGCTGCTCGCGCAGGTCGGTTTCAGGGATCTCGGCTTCCACGACCGTCCGTGCTTCCGGCACGCCGAGCAGCAGGGCACTCGGGCGGGCGGAGGTGAAGGCGGGCACGAACCGCGTCCAGTCGACATCGGCCAGGGTCAGCGCGGTCTCGCCGCGGCCGACCGCACCGGCCATGGCCCGGACGGCGAGGGCGGGCCGCAGGGGGGTGAGGCCGCGGCGGCGGAGGTAGTCCTCGGCGTCGTGGTCGGCGGCCATGCCGCCGTCGGCCCACGGACCCCAGGCGAGCGCGGTCGCGGCCAGCCCGCGGCCACGGCGGTTTTCGGCGAGCGCGTCGAGGTGGGCGTTGGCCGCGGCGTAGGCGGCTTGGCGGCCGCTGCCCCAGACGCCGGCGATCGAGGAGAACAGGACGAAGGCGTCGAGTTCGGTGTCGCCGAGGAGCGTGTCGAGGTTGTCGGCGCCGGCGACCTTGGCTTCCAGGAGTTCCGCGAAGGCTCCGAGGTCCGGGTCGTCGAGGGGGGTCGCTCCCCCGGCGCCGGCGGCGTGGACGACGGCGGTCAAGTCATCGCGGAGGTCGTCGAGCAGGGCGGCGAGCGCGGTGCGGTCGGCGACGTCGCAGGCGGTGATGGTGACTTCGGCGCCCAGGCCGGCGAGCTCGGTGGCGAGGTCTTCCGCGCCGGGCGCTTGGGTGCCGCGGCGGCTGGTGAGGACAACCCGATCGGCGCCCGCGGTGGCGAGCCAGCGGGCGACGTGCGCGCCGAGGGCACCGGTGCCGCCGGTGACGAGCACCGTGCCGCGGGGTCGCCACGGCTGTCCGGTGGGTGCGCCGGTGACGGGGACGAGACGGCGGACGAACCGGCCGTCCGCACGGAGGGCGACTTGGTCTTCGGCGGGGTCGGCGAGGGCCTGGACCAGGAGTTCGCCGAGACGGTCGGTGACGGCTTCGGGCAGGTCGATCAAGCCGCCCCAGGCGTGGGGGCGGTCGAGGGCCGCGGTCCGGCCGAGTCCCCAGACCTGGGCCTGCACCGCGTCCGGCGCCTGGTCGCCGATGGACACCGCGCCGCGAGTGACCGTCCACACCGGAACGTCCGGCACCGCGCGGAGCAACTCGAGCGTGGCCGCCACTCCGGGCGGGACGACCGCGTCCGGGCCGGAGGTCAGCGCCAGCAGCGACAAAACCGCGTCCGCGGTCCGGGCCGCCTCGGCGAGTTCGCCGGGGGCCGGGTTGTCGAGCCGCGTGCATGCGACGTCGTGTGCGGTGAGGGCTGCGGCGATCTCGTCCCCCAGGAGGGCTTCGCCGGCCGGGACGACCAGGAGCCAGCGACCCGAGAGCGTCGCGGGCGTGGAGCGGGCCGGTTCCCAGGACACCCGGTAGCGCCATCCGTCCACAACGGACCGCTCGTCGCTCTGCCGCCGCCAGGACGACAACGCCGGGAGCAGCGCCGTCAGGGACGCGCGCTGGTCCTCGTCGATCGCCAGCGCTCCCGCGAGCTCGCCGACGTCCTCGCGCTCGACCGCCGACCAGAACGCCGTGTCCGCCGCGGGAGCCGCCGGCTCCAGCCAGTAGTGCTCGTGCTGGAAGGCGTACGTGGGCAGGTCCACGCGACCGGCGGGCCCGAAGACCGCGCCCAGGTCGGCCGGCGCGCCGTGGGCGAACAGCGTCGACAGCGCCGTCAGCGCCGCCTCGCCGTCGGGCCGGTCGCGCCGCAGGGACGGGACCACCACGGCGTCCGGCACGCTGTCGCGCACCATCGAGCTGAGGACGCCGTCCGGGCCCAGCTCCAGGAAGACGTCCACGCCGGCGGTGTCCAAAGTGGAGATACCGTCGGCGAAGCGGACCGCTTCGCGGACGTGACGGACCCAGTAGTCCGCCGTGAACGGCTCGGCGAGAGCACCGCTCACATTCGAGAGCACCGGTATCTCCGCCGGGTGGTACGTGATCTTGTCGGCGGCCGCGCGGAACTCGTCGAGCATCGGGTCCAGGTGCGGCGAGTGGAACGCGTGGCTGACGCTGAGCCGCTTGGTCCGGACGCCCCGGTCCGCGAACGCCGCGGCAACGGCCAGGACGTCCGGTTCGCCGCCCGAGACGACCACCGACGCCGGGCCGTTGACGGCGGCGATCGCCAACCGGTCGGTCAGCAGCGGGCGGACGTCGGACTCCGGCGCCGCGATCGACACCATCGCGCCGCCCTTCGGCAGCGCCTGCATCAGCGCCGCGCGGGCCGACACGAGCAGGCACGCGTCTTCCAGAGAGAACACCCCGGCGACGTGCGCCGCGGCCAGCTCGCCGATCGAGTGCCCGGCGACGAACGACGGCCGGACGCCCCACGACTCGAACAGCCGGTACAACGCGACCTCGACGGCGAACAGCGCGGGCTGGGTGAACCCGGTTTCGTCCAGGCCCGGCGCGTCCCCGAACACGACGTCCCGCACCGGCACGGTGAACTCGGCGCAGATCTCGTCGAATGCCTCCGCGTACACCGGGTACCGGTCGTACAGCTCGCGGCCCATGCCGGCCCGCTGCGCCCCCTGGCCGGTGAACAGCACCGCGAGCTTGCCCGGCGACGCCGTGCCGCGAACGACTCCGGGCGCGGCCTCTCCGGCGGCCAGCGCGGCCAGCCCGGCGAGCAACTCGGCCCGGCTACGGCCGAGCACGACGGCGCGCTCGTCGAACCGGGCGCGGGTGAGCAGCGCTCCGGCGACCGCCGCCGGAGCGGCGTCCACCGCGGCCAGCTTGCGGGCCTGGGCTCGCAGCGCCGGTTCGCCCTTCGCCGACAACGCCCAGGCGACCACGGGCGGCTCCGGCGGCGCCACCGCGGCCGGAGCCGGCTCGGCGGGCAGTTCGAGGATGGCGTGCGCGTTGGTGCCGGAGATGCCGAACGCCGAGACGCCGGCCCGGCGCGGGCGATCCACCGGCGGCCACGGACGCTGCTCGGTGAGCAGCTCGACCGCCCCCGACGCCCAGTCCACCCGGGTCGACGGCGCGTCGACGTGCAGCGTCTTCGGCAGCACGCCGTGGCGCATGGCCAGCACCATCTTGATCACCCCGGCCACGCCCGCGGCCGACTGCGTGTGCCCGAGGTTCGACTTCAGCGAACCGAGCCACAGCGGCGTCGACCGGTCCTGGCCGTAGGTCGCCAGCACCGCCTGCGCCTCGATCGGATCGCCCAGGGTGGTCCCGGTGCCGTGGGCCTCGACGACGTCCACATCGGACGGTGTCAGGCCCGCGTTCGCCAGCGCCGCGCGGATCACGCGCTGCTGCGACGGCCCGTTCGGCGCGGTCAGGCCGTTCGACGCGCCATCGGAATTGACCGCCGAGCCGCGCAGGAGCGCCAGGACCTCGTGGCCGTTGCGCCGCGCGTCCGACAGCCGTTCGAGGACGACCATGCCGGCGCCTTCGCTCCAGCCGGTGCCGTCGGCGGCGTCCGCGAAGGCCTTGCACCGGCCGTCCGCGGACAGGCCCCGCTGGCGGCTGAACTCGACGAAGATGTCCGGCGTCCCGAGGATCGCGACGCCACCGGCCAGCGCCAGGTCGCACTCGCCCGCCCGCAGCGCCTGCCCGGCCAGGTGCAGCGCGACCAGCGACGACGAACACGCCGTGTCCACGGTGACCGCGGACCCCTCCAGCCCCAGGTGGTAGGCGACCCGCCCGGACAGGACACTGCCCGCGTTGCCGGTGAGCAGGTGCCCCTCGACGCCGTCCGCGGCCGGCGCTCCGGCCGCGTACCCGGAGTGGGCTGCGCCGATGAACACCCCGGTGTTGCTGCCGCGCAGCGTGCCCGGGTCGACGCCCGCTCGCTCGATGGCTTCCCACGAGACTTCCAGGAGCAGCCGTTGCTGCGGGTCCATGGCCAGGGCTTCGCGCGGCGAGATGCCGAAGAACGCCGCGTCGAACTGGGCGGCGCCGGGCAGGAAGCCGCCGCCGGTGGCGTAGAACGTGCCCGGGTGCGCCGGGTCCGGGTGGTAGAGCTCGTCGACGGGCCAGCCGCGGTCGGCCGGGAAGCCGCCGATGGCGTCGCGGCCCTCGGCGACCAGCCGCCACAGGGCGTCGGCCGAGTCGACGTCACCCGGGAAGCGGCAGCTCATCGCGACGATGGCGATCGGGTCGTCGTCCGGCACGCGGGCCGCGGGAAGCACCGGGGCCGCGGCGGGTTCGGTACCCGCCAGCAGGAATTCGGCCAGCGCCGCGGGGTTCGGGTAGTCGAAGACGAGGGTCGCGGGCAGCGTGCGGCCGGTCGCGGTGGCGAGCCGGTTGCGCAGCTCGACCGCGGTCAGCGAGTCGAAACCGGCGTCCTTGAACGCCCGCGCCGGGTCGACCGTGTCGGGGCTCGCGTGCCCCAGCACGGCCGCGACGTGCTTGCGGACCAGGTCCAAGAGCTTTCCGCGGGCTTCCTCGGGGTCGCCCCAGCTTTCGCCGGCAACGGCGGCGCGGCGGACCGGCGTGCGCACGAGGCCGCGCCACAGCGGGGCGAGGTCGTCGGCCACGCGGAGGGCGGCGAGGTCCAGGCGCATCGGCACGGCGACCGGCCGGCCGAGCCCGATGGCGGCGTCCAGCGCGGCCAGTGCGTCCTCAGTGGACAGTGGCCGGATACCGGCGCGCCCGATGCGGTCGCGGTCGCGGTCGCCGAGCTTGCCGGTCATCGCGCTGCCGAGCGCCCACTGGCCCCAGGCGAGGGAAACCGCGGGCAGGCCTTGGGAGCGCCGCTGCACGGCGAGTGCGTCCAGGGCGCTGTTCGCGGCGGCGTACCCGCTTTGGCCGGCCGCGCCGACGAGGCCGGCGACCGAGGAGAACAGGACGAACCAGGCCAGGTCGTGGTCCCGGGTCAGCCTGCCGAGCGCCGACGCGCCGTCCACTTTGGCGCGAAGCACCGAGGCCACCCGGGCCGGTGTCTGCGCTTCGAGCACGCCGTCGTCGAGGATCCCGGCGGCGTGCACCACCCCGATCAGCGGCGCCTCGGCGGGGATCCCCCGCAGCACGTCCGCCACGAAGCCGGGCTCGGCCACGTCGCCGGCGACCACGATCGCCTCGGCGCCGAGCGCGGTCAGTTCTTCGCACAGCCCGGCGGCGCCGGGCGCGTCCGGTCCCCGCCGGCTCACCAGCACCAGCCGCCGGACGCCCGGGCGGCGGGCGAGGTGCCGGGCCACGGCGGCGCCGAGCGTGCCGGTGCCGCCGGTGACGAGCACGGTGCCGGCCGGTTCCGGGCGCGGCAGCGTGAGCACGTTCTTGCCGACGTGCTTGGCCTGGCTGACGAACCGGAAGGCGTCGGCCGCCCGGCCGAGCTCCCAGGCCCGCAGCGGCAACGGCGTCAGCTCACCGCGGCCGAAGGCGGCCAGGAGGTCGGCGAGGATGGCCGCGATCCGGTCCGGGCCGGGGTCGCCGAGGTCGAAGGTGTGGTGACCGTCGCGGACGTCCATCTTGCCCAGTTCGACGAACTGACCACCGGGGGCGAGCAGCTCGCGGGAGGCGTCGATGAACGGGCCGGTCAGGGAGTTCAGGACGACGTCGACGTTCGGGAACCGGTCGCGGAACTCCAGGGTGCGGGAGCCGGCCAGGTGGGTGTCGTCGAGGCCGAGGTCGCGCAGCACGGCGTGCTTGCTCTCGCTCGCCGTCGCGAAGACTTCGGCACCTTTCCAGCGGGCGAGCTGCACGGCGGCCATGCCGACGCCGCCCGCGGCCGCGTGGATGAGCACCGACCGGCCCGATTTCAGTCCGCCGAGGTCGAAGAGGCCGTAGTAGGCGGTGACGAAGGCGACCGGGACGGTGGCCGCCTCGGGGAACGTCCACCCGGCGGGGATCGGCGCCAGCCGGCGGGCGTCGGCGACGGCGCGCGGGGCGAAGGCGTCGTCGACCAGGCCGAACACGCGATCGCCGGGCGTGAGGTGGGCGACTCCGGCGCCCACTTCGACGACCACGCCCGCCGCTTCGGAGCCGAGGCGGGCTGCGGGGTCGGGGTACATGCCGAGGGAGATGAGGACGTCGCGGAAGTTCAGGCCGGCCGCGCGGACCTCGATGCGGACGTCGTTTTCGCCCAGGGGCGCTTCGGGAGCTTGGACCACGGCCAGGCCGTCGGTGGTGCCGGTGCCGGTGGTGGTCAGCCGCCAGTGGTCGCCGACGGGGGTCAGCGGCATCCCGGTCGCGCGGACCAGCCGGGGCGCCTTCGCGGTGCCTTCCCTCAGGACCAGCTGAGGCTCACCATAGATGTCCACTGTGGACAGGAGGGTCTGGGAGCGCGGGTCGTCGTCGACGTCGACGAGGAGGAATCGGCCGGGGTGTTCGGACTGCGCGGACCGGACCAGGCCCCCGGCTGCCGCGGCCGCGAGGTCGCCGTCGGCCGCACCCCGGGTGACGACGACGAGCCGGCCCGGCCGGTTTTCGGCGAGCCAGGCCTGGAGGGTCTCCAGGACGTGGGCGGTGGTCTCGCGGACGTCGCCGCCGGTGACCGGAGCGAAGACGAGGTCCTCGCGCGGTGCGGCGGGATCGGCGGTGACCTCGGTCCAGGTTTGTTCGAAGAGCGTGTCGGGGACGGTCGCCGCCGCGGGGGCGACCGGGCGCAGGAGCAGCTCGCCGACCGTGACGACGGGTGCGCCGGTGGCGTCCCAGGCGGTGAGGGTGACGGCGTTCTCCCCCGCCGGAGCCAGCCGGACGCGCAGCTCGGTGGCGCCGGTGGCGTGGACCGCGGCCCGGGTGAAGGAGAAGGGGACGCGGGGGGTGCCGTCGTCGGGGGTGACGACGCCGAGGCCGAGCGGGTGCAGGGCGGCGTCGAGCAGGGCGGGGTGGAGGGCGAAGCCGGTGGGCTCGAAGGGTTCCGGGAGCGCGACTTCGGCGAAGAGTTCGGTGCCGGTGCGCCAGACGCGGGTCAGGCCGTTGAAGGCTTCGCCGTAGTCGAAGCCCATCGCGGCGAGTCGCGGGTAGAGCGGGTCGAGGTCGACCGGCTCGGCGCCGGCGGGCGGCCACTGCGGGTGGCGCGCGCCGGCCTCGCCCGCGGCGCCCGGGGCCTGAGGCACGCCCGGCGGCGACCCGGCCGCTCCTTCCCGGGTGGCCACGCGGCTGACGCTGCCGGTCGCGTGGCGGGTCCAGCCGGCGTCCGAAGCGGCCGGGCGGGAGGACACCGTGATCGGGCGGCGGCCGGCCGGGTCTTCCTGACCGGCCGTGACCTGGACCGTCACCGCACCCTGGGCGGGCAGCACCAGGGGCGCCGCGAAGGTCAGCTCGTCCACCACGTCGCAACCCACCTGGTCGCCCGCCTGGATCGCCAGTTCGAGGAGCGCCGTACCGGGCAGCAGGACCGTCCCGGACAACGCGTGCCCGGCCAGCCATGGGTGCGTCTCCAGGGACAGCCGTCCACTGAGGACCGTCCCCTCGTCGCCCGCCAGCTCGACCGCGGCGGCGAGGAGCGGGTGCTCGAGCGATCCCACGCCCGCCGCGCCGAGGTCGCCTCGGACGGCGCCCGGCCGGGGCCAGTAGCGTTCGCGCTGGAACGGGTACGTCGGGAGGTCGACGCGGCGGCCGCCCGGGAAGAACGCGGCCCAGTCGACATCGACACCGTGGACGTGAGCAGTGCTCACCGCCGAGAGCAGTGCTCTCTCTTCGGAGCGGTTGCGCCGGAGCGCCGGGACGGCGGTGCCGTCGATCAGGGCACTGAGCACCCCGTCGGGGCCCAGTTCGAGGAAAACGCCGACGCCGGCGGCTTGCAGGGTCGCGACGCCGTCGGCGAAGCGGACCGCCTCCCGGGCGTGGCGTACCCAGTACTCCGCCGAGAACGCCGAAGCGAGAGCACCGCTCACATTCGAGACCACCGGTATTTCCGCGGGGTGGTACGTCAGGGTTTCGGCGACCGCGCGGAACGCGGACAGCATCGGGTCCATCAGCGGCGAGTGGAACGCGTGGCTCACGGCGAGCCGCCGCGTCTTGACGCCGTCCGCGGCGAACCCCGCGGCGATGTCGAGCACCACGGCGGCCACCCCGGAGATCACCACCGACGAGGGGCCGTTCACCGCCGCGATGGCGACTCCGTCACAACCGTCCACCGCGGACAGGACATCGGCTTCGGACGCCGCGATCGCCACCATCGCGCCACCGGCGGGCAGGGCCTGCATCAGGGACGCGCGAGCCGCGACCAGGCGACAGGCGTCCTCGAGTGAGAGCACCCCGGCGACGTGGGCGGCCGAGATCTCGCCGATCGAGTGGCCGGCCACGAAATCCGGCCGCACGCCCCAGGAAGAAACCAGCCGGAACAACGCGACCTCGATCGCGAACAGCGCGGGCTGGGTGTGTTCCGTCCGGTCGAGGAGGTCCTGGTCGTCGAAGGCCGCACGCAGCTCCGGACCGAAGTGCGCGAGCACCGCGTCGAACGCCGACGCGAAGACCGGGAACCGCTCGGACAACTCGCGGCCCATGCCGGCCCGCTGGGCACCCTGGCCGGTGAACAGCACGGCCAGCAACGCGTCCGGATCGGCCTTGCCGGTGATGACGTCGTCGCCGAGCAGCACCGCGCGGTGGTCGAGCCGACCCCGGGTGGTGGCCAGCGAATACCCGATGTCCACCGGGTTCGCGTCCAGCGAGCGGACCTGCGCGGTCAACGCGGCCAGTGCCTCCGGATCACGGGCGGACAGCGCCCACGGCAGCAACGCCCGGGTCGGCGCAGGAGAAGGCTCCGGTGCGACGGCCGGGGCCTGCTCCAGGATCGCGTGCACGTTGGTGCCGCTGACGCCGAACGCCGAGACGCCGGCCCGGCGCGGGCGATCGACCGGAGGCCAGTCGCGTGCCTCGGTGAGCAGCGAGACCGCCCCCGCCGTCCAGTCCACTTGGGACGAGGGGGCGTCGACGTGCAGGGTGCGCGGCAGGAGCCCGTGCCGCAGGGCGAGGACCGTCTTGATCACACCGGCCATTCCGGCCGCGGCCTGCGTGTGGCCCAGGTTCGACTTCACCGAGCCGAGCCACAGCGGCGTGGCACGGTCCTGGCCGTAGGTGGCCAGCAGGGCCTGCGCCTCGATCGGGTCGCCCAGCCGGGTCCCGGTGCCGTGCGCCTCGACGGCGTCGACGTCCGAAGTGGACAGACCAGCGTTGGCCAGCGCGGCCCGGATCACCCGCTGCTGGGAGGGGCCGTTCGGTGCGCTCAGGCCATTCGACGCACCGTCCTGGTTGACCGCCGAACCGCGGACCACGGCGAGCACCGGGTGGCCGTTGCGCTGCGCGTCCGACAGCCGTTCCAGCAGGATCAGGCCGACGCCTTCGCCCCAGCCGGTGCCGTCGGCCGCGTCGGCGAACGCCTTGACCCGGCCGTCCGCGGCCAGGCCGCGCTGGCGGGCGAACTCCAGGAACGCCATCGGCTTGGCCATGATCGCCACCCCGCCGGCCAACGCCAGGGTGCACTCACCCTGCCGCAGCGACTGCGCGGCCAGGTGCATCGCGACCAGCGCCGACGAGCACGCCGTGTCGACGGTGACCGCCGGCCCCTCCAGCCCGAAGGTGTAGGAGAGCCGCCCGGACATCACGCTGGGTGCCTCGCCGGTGAGCAGGTAGCCCTCCGAGCCGGACTCGAGGTCGGCGCCGTAGCCCGAGGTGCTGGCCCCGACGAAGACGCCGGTGCGGCTGCCGCGCAGGCCGGCCGGGTCGAGCCCGGCGCGTTCGAAGACCTCCCACGACGTCTCCAGCAGCACCCGCTGCTGCGGGTCCATCGCCAGGGCTTCGCGCGGTGAGATGCCGAAGAAGCCCGCGTCGAAGTCCGCCGCGCCGGCCACGAACCCGCCGACACCGGCGAGGTCGGCGTCACCGAACGAAGCCAGGTCCCAGCCGCGGTCGAGGGGGAACTCCGTCAGTGCGTCGACGCCGTCGGCGACCAGCCGCCAGAGGTCTTCCGGCGAGCGCACACCGCCGGGGAACCGGCAGCCCATGGCGACGATGGCGATCGGTTCGTCGACGGCCGCGACCGAGGTCACCGCCGTGGTTTCGGTGCGGCCCAGCAGCAGCCGGTGCAGTTCGCCGGCGAGCGCGGCCGGGTTCGGGTGGTCGAACACCAGTGTCGCGGGCAGGGTCAGGCCGGTGGCCGCGTTGATCCGGTTGCGGACCTCGACCGCGGTCAGCGAGTCGAAGCCCAGTTCGCGGAACGCGCGTCCGGCCGGGACGGCCGCCGGGGAGTCGTGGCCGAGGACCGAGGTGGCCTGGCCACGCACGAGGTCCAGCAGCAGCCGCCGGGCTTCGGGTTCGCCCAGTCCGGCGATCCGGTGGGCCAGGGCCGGCCGCGTCGCCTCCGGCTCTTCGGCCGGCAGCGCCTGGACCTCGGGGATGTCCTCGATCAGCGGACGCCGCCGCGAAAGCGTGAAGCCGGGCGCGAACCGGGCCCAGTCGACGTCGGCGACGGCCAGGAAGACCTCCTCCGCGTCGAGGGCCTGGCAGAGCGCCTCGACCGCGGCTTCCGGCGCCATCTCGCGGAGACCGCGGCGGCGCAGCTGGTCCTCCAGTTCGACGTCACCCGCCATGCCGCCGCCGCCCCAGAAGCCCCAGGCGACCGAGGTCGCGGCGGCCCCACGGGCGCGACGCTGCTCGGCGAGGGCGTCGAGGTAGGCGTTGCCCGCGCCGTAGGCACCCTGGCCACCACTGCCCCACACCCCGGCGTTCGAGGAGAAGAGGACGAAGGCGTCGAGGTCGTCGCCGAGCAGTTCGTCGAGGTGGCGGGCGCCGGCGACCTTGCCTTCGGTCACGGCGGCGAACTCGGCCGCGGTGGTGTCGATCACCGGGGTGGCCTGCGGGAGCCCGGCGGCGTGGAAGACCGCCCGAACCGGCTCGTCCAGGCCCGCCAGCAGCGCGGCGAGGGCGTCGCGATCGGCGACGTCGCAGGCGGCGATCGTCACCCGCGTGCCCAGCGCGGAAAGCTCGGCTTCGAGGTCGGCCGCGCCGGGAGCGTCCGGGCCGCGGCGGCTGGTCAGCACGAGGTGCTCGGCACCGTCGGCGGCGAGGCGGCGGGCGACGTGGCCGCCCAGTGCGCCGGTGCCGCCGGTGATCAGGACCGTGCCACGCGGCTTCCACCGCTGCGCCGGCGGGGTGACGGGCGCGCGGACCAGGCGGCGGGCCAGCAGCCCGGACGGCCGGATCGCGAGCTGGTCCTCGGCGTCCACTCCGGACAGTGCGGCGGCGAGCAACGCCGCGGTCGCCGCGTCCGGCTCGGCGGGCAGATCGAGCAGGCCGCCCCAGATGCCGGGGAGTTCCAAGCCGATCACCCGGCCCAGGCCCCACGTCATCGCCTGGGCGGGCGAGATCCCGTCGCCGGTGACGCCGCCGCGGGTCAACAGCCACAACGGCGTTCCGGTCCCGGCCATGGCCTGGGCCAGCGCGAGGTTCGCGGTGGCGCCACCGGTTTCGTCGAGGGCGAGCAGCGAGACGACCCCCGCGTACCCTTCGGCGCTGGTGAAATCGGAAGTCACGACCGGCTCGGCCCCGTGGGCGGCGAGGGCAGCCGGGACACCGGCGTCGGCGCCGTCCGGGACGACGACCAGCCAGCGCCCGGACAGCTCGGGCGCCGATGGCGTGGCGACGGGCTTCCACTCGATGCGGTAGCGCCACGAGTCCACTTCGGACGCGGTGCGAGCCCGGTCGCGCCACCGGGTCAGCGCGGGCAGGACCTCGGCCAGGGTGCTGCCGGGTGCGATGTCGAGGGTGCCCGCGACGGCGTCGAGGTCGAGACCGTCGACGGCGGCCCAGAACGCGGCGTCCACCGGGTCGGCGGCCGCGGTGCCCGCGTCGAGCCAGTAGCGGCGGCGCTGGAACGCGTAGGTCGGCAGCTCGACGCGGTGCGCGCCGGGGAACGCGGGCGTCCAGTCCACCGCGACCCCGCGCACGTGCGCCTCGCCGAGCGACCGGAGGAACCGCTCGTACCCGCCGTCGTCGCGGCGCAGCGACCCGAGCGCCTCGACGCCGTCGGTCTCGCCGATCGCCGTGGTCAGCACGGGGTGCGGGGAGGCTTCGACGAACGTGGCGAACCCCTCCGCGGCGAGCGTGCGCACCGCGACGTCGAGCCGGACGGTCTCGCGGAGGTTCGTGTACCAGTATCCGGCGTCCAGCTCGGCACCGTCTAGCCAGCCGCCGGTGACGGTGGAGAAGAACGGGATGCCGCCGGTCCGCGGCCGGATCGGGGCGAGGACGTCCAGGAGTTCGGCGCGGAGCTGTTCGACCTGCGCCGAGTGGGACGCGTAGTCGACGGGGATCCGCTTGGCGCGCACGCCGTCCGCCTCGCACGCGGCGATCAGCGCGTCCAACGCGCCGGGTTCGCCGGAGACGACGAGGGCGGCCGGGCCGTTCACCGCGGCGATCGACAGCCCGTCGGTCAGCCGCGCCTCGACCGCTTCCCGCGGTGCCGCGACGGAGACCATGCCGCCACCGCCGGCCAACGCCAGGATGGCCTTACTGCGCAGGGCAACCACCCGAGCGCCGTCCTCAAGGGACAGCGCTCCCGAAACCACGGCGGCGGCGATCTCGCCCTGCGAGTGACCCACCACCGCTTCCGGCACGACGCCGAACGAGCGCCACAGCTCCGCCAGCGACACCATCACGGCCCACAACGCGGGCTGGACGACGTCGACGCGGGCCAGCGCCTCGGCGTCGGCCAGGACGTCACGCAACGACCAGTCCGCAAAGGACGACAAAGCGACAGCGCACTCGTCGAGCCGCGCCGCGAACGCCGGCGACGACTCCGCCAGCTCCAGGGCCATGCCCGCCCACTGCGCTCCCTGGCCGGGGAACACCAGCGCGGTCCGGCCCGGGACCGCCGTCCCGGTGACCACATTGGCCGCCGGAAGCCCCTCGGCCAGCGCGGAAAGCCCGCTGAGCAACGTCGTCCGATCACCGGTGACGACCGCGCGGTGCGGGAAGCCGGTGCGCGAAGCCGCCAGGGAGAATGCGACGTCGGCGATGCTGCCCCCGACATCCCGGAGGGCGACGGCCTGCGCCTCCAAGGCCTCGGCCGTCTTCGCGGACAGCACCCACGGCACCACGGCAGGCTCGGGCGTGGGCGCGAGACCGGCGTCTCCCTGTTCCAGGATGACGTGGGCGTTCGTGCCGGAGATGCCGAACGACGAGACCGCCGCCCGGCGCGGTTGCGATCGTTCCCATGGACGCGGCGAATCGAGCAGCCGTACCGAGCCGCCTTCCCAGTCCACATGGGACGTCGGCGTCTCGGCGTGCAGCGTTCGTGGCAGCACGCCGTGCCGGAGCGCCTGCACGGTCTTGATGACCCCGGCGACGCCCGCCGCCGCCTGGGTGTGGCCGATGTTCGACTTGAGGGAGCCCAGCCACAGCGGTGCCGACCGGTCCTGGCCGTAGGTGGCCAGGAGGGCTTGCGCCTCGATCGGGTCACCCAGTGCCGTGCCGGTGCCGTGGGCTTCGACCAGGTCGACGTCCGTTGTGGACAGTCCGGCGTCGGCGAGGGCCGCCCGGATGACGCGCTGCTGGGCCGGGCCGCTGGGGGCGCTGAGGCCGTTGGAGGCCCCGTCCTGGTTCAGGGCGCTGCCGCGCAGCACGGCGAGCACCGGATGGCCGAGGCGCCGCGCATCGGACAGCCGCTCGACCAGCACCAGACCGGCACCTTCGGCCATGCCCATGCCGTCGGCTCCGGCGCCGAACGCCTTGCAGCGCCCGTCGGCGGCCAGGCCACGCTGGCGGCTGAAGGCGGTGAGCGACGACGGCGTCAGCATCACCGCGACCCCGCCCGCGAGGGCCAGGGAACACTCGCCGCGGCGCAAGGCCTGCGCGGCCAGGTGCAACGCCACCAGCGACGACGAGCAGGCCGCGTCGATGGTCAGCGCCGGTCCCTCCAGCCCGAGCGTGTAGGCGACCCGGCCGGACAGCACGCTGGACACGCTGCCGGTGAGCAGGTGCCCTTCGAGGCCGTCGGGGATCTCCCGCATCCGGGCGTGGTAGTCCTGGTAGTTGGCGCCGACGAAGACGCCCGCGGGCTCGCCGCGCAGCGTGGCCGGGTCGATGCCGGCGTGCTCGATGGTCTCCCACGCGATCTCCAGCAGCAGCCGCTGCTGCGGGTCCATGGCGAGGGCCTCGCGCGGGGAAATCCCGAAGAAGCCGGCGTCGAAGTCGGCGACGTCGTGCAGGAAGCCGCCTTCGCGGACGGTCGACGTGCCCTGCTCGTCCGCGTCGCCGAACAGTTTCGCCAGGTCCCAGCCGCGGTCGGTGGGGAATCCGGAGATGGCGTCACGGCCTTCGGCGACGAGGGTCCACAGGTCGTCCGCCGATCGGACGCCGCCGGGATAGCGGCAGCCCATGCCGATGATGGCGATCGGGTCGTCGGCGGCCGCGGCCCGGGTGACGGCGACCGGCTCGGCGCGCGTGCCGAGCGCCAGGTCCCGCAGGTGCGCGGCCAGCCGGAGCGGCGTCGGGTGGTCGAAGACGAGCGTCGCGGGCAGCCGCAGGCCGGTCGCGGCGGCGATCCGGTTGCGGACGTCGAGCGCGGTCAGGGAGTCGAAGCCGAGGTCGGTGAACGGCCGGTCCGGCTCGACGGCGTCGCCGCTCGCGTGCCCGAGCACCGCGGCGGCCTGCGCGCGGACCAGGTCCAGGAGCACCCGGTCGACGTCGCCACCGGACAGCCCGGCGAGCTGCTGCGCCAACGGCGTGGACTCCGGCGCCGGAGCGTCCGGCACGTGGCGCACCTGGGGCAGCTCGTCGAACAGCGGGCGGGCGCGGCCGGCCGTGAAGACCGGCAGGAACCGGGCCCAGTCGACGTCGGCGAGCACGGTGAACGTCTCGTCGTGGCCGAGGGTTTCGTGCAGCGCGGTGATCGCCGTGGCGGGGTCCATCAGCGGCAGGCCGCGGCGGGCCAGCTGACCGGAGTCGACGCCCTCGGACATCCCGCCCCGGCCTTCGATGTCCGTCGGCGCCCAGACGCCCCAGGCGATCGACGTCGCGGTCGCGCCGCGGGCCCGGCGCTGCTCGGCGAGGGTGTCGAGGAAGGTGTTGGCGGCGGAGTAGGCCGCGTGGTCGCCGCTGCCCCAGACGCCGGCGATCGAGGAGAACAGCACGAACCGGTCGAGGTCGTCGCCGAGCAGGGCGTCGAGGTGCCGGGCCCCGGCGACCTTCGCCCGGACGACCTCGGCGAACCCCGGCAGGGTCGTCTCGGTCACCGGCAGCAGCTCGACGGTGCCCGCGGCGTGGAACACCGAACGGACCGGCTCGTCGAGGCCGGTCAGCAGCGCGGCGAGGGCATCGCGGTCGGCGACGTCGCAGCGGGCCAAAGTGACGCGGGTGCCGAGCGCCTCCAGTTCGGTGGCGAGCTCGCGGGCGCCGGGCGCGTCCGGGCCGCGGCGGCCGGTCAGGACCAGGTGCGGGGCACCTTCCGCGGCGAGCCAGCGGGCGACGTGCGTGCCGAGCGCGCCGGTGCCGCCGGTGACCAGCACCGTGCCTTCGGGCCGCCACGGACGCGGCCGGTCGCTTCGGCCGGCGGGGCGCAGGCGCCGGACGCGGAAGCCGCCCGGACGGACGGCGAGCTGGTCTTCGTCACCGCGCGCGGCGAGGATCCGGCCCAGCCGGTCGAGTTCGGCCGGGCCGGGCTCCGGGGTGAGGTCGACCAGGCCGCCCCAGCGGTCGGCGTGTTCCAGCGCCAGGACGCGGCCGAGGCCCCAGAGCAGCGACTGTTCGAGGCCCGGCAGCTCGTCGGCGGGCCCGGTGCGGACCGCACCGCGGGTCAGCACCCACAGCGGCGCGGTGACCCCGGCGTCGCCCAGCGCCTGGGCCAGGACGAGGGTCAGGATCAGCCCGGCCGGGCTTTCCGGGAATTCGGGGTGCGGGCGCTCGTCGGCGGCGAGCAGCGACAGCACGCCGTCGTACGGCCCGGTGAGCCGCTCGGCCAGCGCGGCGCGGTCGTCGGCCGAGCTCAGGACGAGGGTCTCGACGTCGGCCGTGCGGGCCAGGGTGTCCACGACGTCCTGGCCACCGGTGTCGTCGGCGCGGACGACCAGCCAGCGCCCGGACGGTGTCGCGGCGGGCAGGTCCGCGGCCGGCCAGGTGATCCCGTACCGCCAGGAGTCCACAGTGGATTCGGTGGTCCGGCGGCGGCGCCACGCGGCCAGTGCCGGGAGGACCTCGTCCAGGGGCGCGTCGGCGGCGACGCCGAGGGTGCCCGCGAGGTCGTCGCGGTCCACCAGGTCCCAGAACCCCGCGTCGGCGGGCGCCTCGCGTTCGGTGCGCAGCCAGAAGCTTTCCCGCTGGAAGGGGTAGGTGGGCAGGTCCACGCGGTGCGCGCCGGGGAACGCCGGGGTCCAGTCGACCGGGACGCCCGCGCAGTGCGCCTCGCCCAGGGCCCGCTGGAACCGGGCGAGGCCGCCGTCGCCGCGGCGCAGGGTGCCCAGGGCGGTCGCCGTCTCGCCGATGGCCATCGTCAGCACCGGGTGCGGCGAGGCTTCGATGAACGTGCCGAAGCCGCGTTCGGCCAGCGTCCGGACGGCGTCGTCGAGCAGCACGGTGCTCCGGAGGTTGGTGTACCAGTACTCCGCGTCCAGCTCGGCGCCGTCGGCCCAGTCGCCGGTGACGGTGGAGAAGAAGCCCGTCTCGGCGGTGCGCGGGGTGATCGGGGCGAGCACGCTCAGGAGTTCGTCGCGGATCTCCTCGACCTGCGCGGAGTGCGACGCGTAGTCCACCGGGATCCGCTTGGCGCGGATGCCGTCGGCCTCGCACGCCTTGATGAGCTCGGCGAGAGCATCCGGCTCACCGGAGACCACCACCGCGGCCGGACCGTTCACCGCTGCGATGGAGAGGCCGTCGGTCAGCCGCGCCTCGACGGCGTCGAGGGAGGCGGCCACCGAGACCATGCCACCGCGTCCGGCCAAGGCGAGAATCGCCTTGCTGCGCAGCGCCACCACGCGAGCACCGTCCTCAAGGGACAGTGCCCCCGCGACGACGGCCGCCGCGATCTCGCCCTGCGAGTGCCCCACCACCGAGTCGGGCACGACACCGTAGGAGCGCCACAGTTCGGCCAGCGACACCATCACGGCGAACAGCGCGGGCTGCACGACGTCGACCCGGGTCAGCGCGTCGGCGTCGGCCAGGACGTCCCGGAGCGACCAGTCCACCAAGGAATCCAACGCCGCCGCGCACTCGTCCAGACGGGCCGCGAACACCGGTGAGGACGAAGCCAGCTCCAGGGCCATCCCGGCCCACTGCGAGCCCTGACCGGGGAACACCAGCGCGACCTTGGAGGGCTTCCCGGCCACCCCGGACACCACCGCGTCGTCCGGCGTGCCCGCGGCGACGGCGGCGAGCCCGCGCAGCAGCTCGGCCCGGTCCTGACCGACCACGACGGCCCGGTGCTCGAACCGGGCCCGCGTCACGGCGAGCGAGTAGCCCGCCTCGGACAGCCCCGAGTCCACATCGGACAGAAGAGCCGCCTGCGCACGCAGGGCTTCCGCCGTGCGACCCGACAGAACCCACGGGACGAACGCGGGCACCGGAGCGGGCTCGACGGGCTCGGAAGGCGGGGCGGCTTCGAGGATGGCGTGCGCGTTGGTGCCGCTGATGCCGAACGACGACACGGCCGCCCGCCGCGGGTGCTCGCGGACCGGCCACTCGACGCCGGTGTCCAGCAGCCGCAGCGTGCCCGCCGACCAGTCCACTTCGGACGTCGGACGCCTGGCGTGCTTCGACGCCGGCAGCGTCGCGTGCTGCAGCGCCAGCACCGCTTTCATCACCCCGGCGACCCCGGCCGCGGCCTGGGTGTGCCCGATGTTGGACTTCACCGACCCCAGCCAAAGCGGTTGTTCCGGCGACCGGCCGCGACCGTAGGTCTCCAGCAGCGCCTGGGCTTCGATCGGGTCGCCGAGCGGGGTGCCGGTGCCGTGCGCCTCCATCAGGTCGACCTGGCTCGCCGCCACCCGGGCGTTGGCGAGCGCGTCGAGGATGACCCGCTCCTGCGACGGCCCGTTCGGGGCGCTGAGGCCGTTCGACGCACCGTCGGAGTTGACCGCCGAGCCGCGGACCACCGCGAGCACCGGGTGCCCGTAACGCTGAGCGTCCGACAGCCGTTCCAGCACCAGCATCCCGGCGCCCTCGGCGGCCCCGAAGCCGTCGGCGTCGGCGGAGAACGGCTTGCACCGGCCGTCCGGCGACAGCGCCCGCTGCCGGCTGAGCTCGATCAGGATGCCCGGCGTCGCCATCACCGTCACCCCGCCGGCCAGCGCCAGCGAGCACTCGTCGCGGCGCAGCGCCTGCACCGCCCAGTGCAGCGCGACCAGCGACGACGAGCACGCGGTGTCGACGGTGACCGCGGGCCCTTCCAGGCCGAGGACGTAGGCGATCCGGCCGGAGGCGACACTGGTGATCGTGCCGGTGAGCAGGTGCCCCTCGACCGATTCGGGCACCTTGTGCGAGCTCGGCGCGTAGTTCTGCTGCATCGCCCCGACGAAGACGCCGGTACGGCTGGACTTCAGCGTCCGCGGGTCGATACCGCCGCGTTCGAGGGCCTCCCACGACGTCTCCAGCAGGAGCCGCTGCTGCGGGTCCATGGCCAGGGCCTCACGCGGCGAGATGCCGAAGAACCCCGCGTCGAACCGGTCGGCGTCGTGCAGGAACGCGCCGCCGCGCATGGAGAACGTGCCGGGCCGCGACGGGTCCGGGTCGTAGAGCGACGCCCAGCCCCGGTTGGCGGGCAGGTCCCCGATGACGTCCTCACCCGCGGACACCAGGCGCCACAACGCTTCCGGCGTCTCGATCCCGCCCGGGAAGCGGCAGCCCATGCCGACGATCGCGATCGGCTCGGTCTCCCGCGCCTCGAAGTCCCGCAACCGCTGCTTGGCCTGGCGCAGGTCCGCCGTGGCCAGCTTCAGGTAGTCGCGGAGCTTGTCCTCGTTCGCCATGTGCCGTCAACTCTCTGCGTTGTCCGCCTGACCCGCCTCAGGACAGGTCGAGCTCCCGATCGAGCAGTGCGAAGATTTCGTCGTCCGACGCCGTGTGGAGCGGCGTGTCACCGGAGCCGTCCGGTTCGCCCGCGCCGTCCAGCCGGAACAGCAGGTCGCGCAGCCGGACCTTCACCCGGCCGTGCAGCGGGCCGCCCGGCTCGCCCAGCAGCGCCTCCTCCAGCCGGTCGAGGTCGGCCAGCACGTCGGAGTCCGCGGGGCTCAGCGCGTCCAGGAGGTGCCCGGCCAGTGCGGCCGGGGTCGGGTAGTCGAAGGCCAGGGTGGTGCGCAGCTTCAGCCCGGTCGCCTCGGCGAGCCGGTTGCGCAGCGCCACCGCGGTCAGCGACTCGAAGCCGAGCTCGGTGAAGGTGTCGTCGCCGACGGCGGTGTCCCGGCCGAGCACCGCGGCGGTGTGCTCGAGGACGAGGTCCAGCAGCAGTTCCGCGCGAGCGGGCCCGGGCAGCGCGGCGACCTTCGCGGCGAACCCGCCGTCGTGCGCGCCACGGCCGGCCGGTGCGGCGTGCGGGGCCAGTACGTACGCTTGCGGCAACGCGCCCAGCACGACGTTCTCGGCGGAGAACACCGGCCGTCCCACCAGGTCGGTGGCCGAAACCGACACCGAGTCCGGACCGGTGGCGCGCACCCGGACCCGCAACGCCGGCGCGCCGGCCGTGTGCAGGGCCAGCCCGCTCCAGGAGGACGCGAGCCAGCCGTCGGACTCCGCCGCGGCGGGGAACAGCGCGACCGCCTGCAGCGCCGAGTCCAGCAAAGCCGGGTGGATGCCGTAGCCCGCGCCGCTTCCGGCCGGTGCCGGCAGCACGACGTCGGCGAACAGCTCGCCGTCGAGGGACCAGGCGCCGGTCAGGCCGCCGAACTCGGGGCCCAGCTCGATGCCGTGCGCGCGCAAGCGGTCCCGGGCGGTGCCGGCGTCCTCGGCGACCGCCCCGGACGGCGGCCAGTCCCGGGGTTCCGGGCCGGCCGCCGAGCCGGCGGTCTCGGCCATGATCCCGGTGGCGTGCCGCGTCCACGGCCCGCCCTGGGCGGCGCCGACCGAGTCCGGCCGGGCGAACACGCCGATCCGGCGCGCCCCGGCGTCGTCGACCGGGCCGATCCGCACCTGCAGGCACAGGGCCTCTTCGGCGAAGACGACCGGCAGGTGCTGGGTGAGCTCCTCGATCCGGGCGCAGCCCAGCTCGGACGCGGCGTGCAGGACGAGTTCGACGAGCACCGACGACGGCAGCACGGTCCGGCCCAGCACGGTGTGCCCGGCCAGCCACGGGTGCTGCGCGGCCGAGAGGCGGCCGGTGAACAGCCAGCCACCGTCTTCGGCGAGCTCGACGGCCGCGCCGAGCAGCGGGTGCCCGGCGGCCAGCAGGCCGGCGGCCGCGACCGTCGCGTCCGAACCGGACTCCGGCAAGGCGACCGGTTCGGCCCCGCCGGGGAAGGCCGCGGTCCAGTCGACACTGGCGCCGGAGACGTAGGCCGCGGCGAGCGAGCCGAGGAACGAGCGCGGGCCGTCTTCGCGGCGGCTGATCGTGCCGAGCACGACGGCCCGGCCATCGAGCGCGTCGACCGTGTCCTGCACCGCGACCGTGAGCACCGGGTGCGGGCTGATTTCGGCGAATACCCCGTGCCCCTCTTCGACGAGCCCGCGGGTGGCTTCGTCGAAACGGACCGGGTTGCGCAGGTTGCGGAACCAGTAGCGGGCGTCGAGCGCGGCGGTGTCGAGGGGGCCTTCGGTCACCGTGGAGTGGAACGGGATCACGGTGGACACCGGGGTCAGCGGGGCGAGGTCGGCCAGCAGCCGGTCGCGGATGTCGTCGATGTGCCGCGAGTGGGCCGCGAGCCCGACCGGGATGCGCCGGGCCCGGACGCCCCCGGCGGTCAGGTCGGCCAGCAGGTCCGCCACCGCGGCGGAGTCGCCCGAGACGATCACCCACGAGGGCGCGTTCACCGCGCCGATGTCCAGGCCGTCGCGGCCGGTCAGCCGGGAGCGCACCTCGGCCACCGGCAGCGGCACCGAGATCATGTCGCCGCGGCCGGACAGGGTCGCCTGCGCGCTGCTCCACAGCGCGGCCACGCGCATCCCGTCCTCTCGGGACAGAGCGCCGGTCGCGCAGGCGGCGGCGACCTCGCCGAGGCTGTGCCCGACGACGGCGGCCGGTTCGACGCCGTGCGCGCGCCAAAGCGCGGCCAGCGCCACCATCACCGCGAACAGCACCGGCTGCACGATGCCGGCGCCGCCGTCGAGGGTCGGCGCGCCGGGACGTCCCCGAAGGACGTCCACAATGGACCAGTCGGCGAAGGGGGCCAGGGCGGCGTCGCAGCGGGCGAGTTCCGCGGCGAACACCGGCGACCAGTCCAGCAGGTCGAGCGCCATGCCCGGCCACTGCGACCCCTGGCCGGGGAAGACGAACACGACCCGCTCGGCGCGCCGGGCGCTGCCGCGCACGACGTCGGGCGGGTTCTGGCCGGCGGCCAGCGTGTCCAGCCCGCGCCGGCCGTCGTCGCGGTCGCCGGCCAGCAGCACGGCCCGGTGGGCCCGGCCGGTGTCCTCGGCGGCGACCGAGCGCGCGAACGCCTCGAACGGCGTGTCCGGGTGGTCGGCGAGGTACCGCGCGAGGCGGTGGGCCTTCGACCGCAGTCCCGCCTTGCTGTCCGCGGAGACGATCAGCGGCACGACGTCGTGGCTGCGGCCGGTGTGCTCGTGCTCGGTGGTCAGGGTCGGGGTGGCCACTCGTTACCTCCCGGGGTCGGGCTCAGGGGAGCCGCACGGAGAACGGGTTGCGGAACACGTCGCCCGGGTCCCACCGCGCCTTGACCGCTTGCAGCCGCGGGTAGTTGTGCTGGTGGTAGAGCTCGTGCCAGGCCAGCCCGGAAGAGTTCCACCGCTCGTCCTGGACGTCGAAGTCCGGGTTGTTCACATAGGACCCGTTGGTGCGCTCGTCCGGCACCGGCACACCGCCCGTCCCGGCGTAGACGTCGGCGTAGAACTCACGCAGCCACGCCAGATGCGGTTCGGCCTGCTCGGAGGCGTCCCAGTGGGTGGAGTAGACGAGCTTGAGGATGCTGTCCCGCTGGGCGATGGCGGTGTCGGTGGGCGACAGCGCGTTCATCCGCCCGCCGCAGCCGACGAACATCACGCCGGCGCGGTGGTTGCCGTAGTCCTCGCGCAGCAGGTGCGCATACAACTTGGCGGCTTGCTCGTCGGTGCAGCGTTTCCGCAGGTCGGCGGCTTTGATCTTGAAGCTCAGCGTGTGGTCGCCGCTGTCGGCGATACCGCCCCACGACGTCGCGTGCAGCCACGGCAGCTCTTGGCGGCTGCTCAGCGCCGGCGCGACACCGAGGTCGCGGTGGACCGCGGCGACGTAGTCGTCGAGCAGGCCGGCCGCGTTCGGGGCAGCACTGTCGATCTGTGTCGACATGGCGACGAACTGGGACGCGCGCGTCCCGCACCACAGGCCGCTGTAGAGGTCTTCGTACGGGGAACCGGGGTCGCTGTGGCGCTCGTACCACTCGCCGTGGTTGCGCAGCAGGCGCGTGAACGCGGTTTCGTCGAGCATGTCCCAGACCCAGACGTCCTGCTGCACCAGCAGCCGCGCGGGCGGGGTGGGCAGGAGTGCCTCGGGGGCGCCGATCGCGCCGGGGATCCGCAGCCAGTAGCGCGTCACGACGCCGAAGTTGCCGCCGCCCCCGCCGGTGTGCGCCCACCAGAGGTCGTGGTTGTCGTCGCCCGGGTCGCTGGTCGCGACCACCGCGCGGGCGGTGCCGTCGGCGTCGACGACCACCACCTCGACCGCGGACAGGTGGTCGGAGACGTACCCGAACTTCCGCGACAGCGGGCCGTACCCGCCCCCCGCGATGTGCCCGCCCAGGCCGACGCTCGGGCACGACCCGGCCGGGATCGTGACGCCCCAGCGCTTGTAGAGCGTCCGGTAGGCCTGGCCGACAGTGGCGCCGGGCTCGACGAAGAAGGCGTTCCGCTCGGCGTCGAAGCCGATCCGGTTCAGTTCGGACAGGTCGAGGACCACCTGGACGTCCGGGGCGCCGACCATCGCCTCGACGCAGTGACCGCCGCTGCGGACCGCGATCCGCCGTCCTTCGCGCACGGCCGTGCCCACCGCGTCCACCACCTCTTCGGTGGAAGTGGGCACGCGGACGTAGTCGGGCTTGCCGACCCAGCGCTGGTTGACCCCGCGCACGAGATCGGCGTACCGGGCGTCGTCCGGCAGAACGGTCACCGCACCCATCGATCGCCCTCATTCTTCGCTCAAAGCCATTCCCCAGTTTCACCGAACACTACGGTGGCGCCGACGGCCGCTCCAACCCCTAACCGCCCGAAACTGCGGCTCGACCTGGCGTTTCTTAGGGGCGCGTTAGGGGTTACCGCCCAGGTCGGCCGCTGCTAGCTTCAGACTGCGGAAATCTTTATTCTGCTCGCACCCAAAAGGCGGACAATCGTGGCCGAACTCCATTCATGGCATCCGATCGACGAGAATGCGGACGACAAGGAAGTAATCATCACGGTGGATTTCACGGTCACCGGGCGCCCGGAGGCGGGGTTCGCCGAGCTCGCGAAGCACCTCGAGACCCCGTACGGGATCTGGGAGAGCCTGCCGCCCGCCATCGGCGACGAGACCGGCATGACCGGCAACGACTACCTCGACCGGTGGACCGCCGAACTGCGGGCGAGCGGCGCCGAGGTCAAGGCGGTGTTCGGCTACTGCGCGTCCAGCGTGTTCGCGCTCGCCATCGCCGAGCGCATCGCGACCTGGCAGGCGAAGCCGCGCGTGGTCCTGTTCGACCCGACCGCCGCGACCGGGTTCACCGTGCTGTACTACGGCTTCTTCCGCGTGGTGGACGCGCTCGCCGCGGTCCTCACCGAGGACGAGGTGCGGGACGCACACGCCGCCGGCGAGGCCGCCCAGCGCACCCACGACGACCTCGAGACGCTCACGAAGGAGTTCGTGCGGCTCTACCGCGAGGTCGGCACCACCGCGTTCGAGCGGGTCGAGCTGGACGCCGACCGCGCCGACGAGCTCGTCTCCTGGTTCAGCAGCTACATGACCTATCTGGTGGCCGCCTCCCAGGTCACCGTCCCCGGCGACCTCGACGGCGTCGCCGTGATCCGCTCCGCCGAACTGCCCGGCGCGCTGGAGATCGGCGCCCGCGAGCTCCGGTTCGACATCGACCACTCCGGGCTGCTCAGCCAGCCGGAGGTCGCGCAGGCCGTCCGCGGCCTGCTCCCCTGACCGCCCTTCACCCGCAGGAGAGCTGATGCCGACGTCACCGACCGGTCTGGGCACCGGCACGGAAAGCCAAGCCGAAGCCGCGCTCGCCGGGCACCCCGGTGTCGCGCGGGCCAGGGTCACCCGCGAACCCGGGACCGGGCGGCTCGTCGCCCACGTCGTGCCGCGGGACCCGGTCGCCGAAGCCGGCGACGACCGCGCGCGCGTCGAGGAGTGGCAGCTCATCTACGAATGGGTGTACGGCGAACTCCCCGAGTCCGGTGGGCTCGGGGAGAACTTCGTGGGCTGGCACAGCACCTACACCGGGCTGCCGATCGAGCTCGCGCAGATGCGGGAGTGGCGGGACGCGACCGTCGAGCGGATCAGGTCGCTGCGGCCCCGCCGGGTGCTGGAGATCGGCGTCGGCACCGGCCTGCTGATGGCCAAGCTCGCACCGTCGTGCGAAGAGTACGTGGCCACGGACTTCTCCCCGACCGTGATCGAGACGCTCACCGGACAGGTCGCGGCCGACCCCGCGCTGGCCCACGTGACGCTGCACCACCGCGAGGCCGACGACTTCGCCGGGCTCCCCGCGCACCACTTCGACACCGTGGTGATCAACTCCGTCGTCCAGTACTTCCCCGGCATCGGTTACCTCGCCGACGTGCTGCGCCAGGCCGCCGCGCTGATCGCGCCCGGCGGCGCGGTGTTCGTCGGCGACGTGCGGAACCTGCGGCTGCTGCGCGCTTTCCGCGCCGCGGTGCTGGCCGGGGAGGTGGCCGCGGCCCCGGACACCGCCCGGGAACTGGTCGAGAACAGCGTCCTCGAAGAGAAGGAACTGCTGGTCGACCCGGACTTCTTCCCTGCGCTGGCCGCCACGCTGCCCGGGATCGCCGCGGCCGACGTCCGGCTGAAGCGGGCCCGCCACCACAACGAGCTGAGCCGGCACCGCTACGACGCCGTGCTGCGCAAGGAGCCCGCGGAGGCCGTCGAACCCACGCACACGCAGGCCTGGGACCCGGCCGCGCTGGAAACCCTGCTGAGCGACGTCCGGCCGCCGGCCGCGCGGATCACCGGCGTGCCGAACGGCCGGGTCGCGCGGGAACTGGCCGCCCTGGCGAAGCTCGACACCGGCAGCACCCCGGCCGCGGTGACCGCGCCCGACCCGGAAGACCTCCACGAGATCGGGCGGCGGCGGGGGTACCAGGCCGCGGTGACCTGGTCGGCCGGCGGCCCCGGCCTGGTCGACGTCGTCTACACCCGCGACGGCGAGCCGGTGACCGTGCCCGCTTCGGCCGCCACGCCCGGGCTGCCGTTCACCGCCTACGCGAACGCCCCCTCGCGCGCGGCGAAGACGAGCACCTTCGTCGCCGAGCTGCGCGCGTACCTGGCCGCGCGGCTGCCCGCCGAGGCCGTTCCGCACGCCTTCGTCACCGTCGAAGACCTCCCTGAAGGGACCGGACATGCCGACCGCTGAGATTCCGGCCACCCGCAAGGAAGAAGGGCTCTGGCTGCTCGAACGGCTGGTGCCCGGCGAAGGCGTCAACAACGTGCCGGGTGTGGCGCTGCGGGTGGCGGGCCGGCTGGACCGGGCCGTCCTCCAGGAGGCCGTCTCCCAGCTGGTGCGCCGGTACGACGCGCTGCGGACGGTGTTCCACGCCGGTGACACGCGGCTCACCAAGTCGGTGCTCGCGTCCTTCCCGGTCCTCCTCGAGGGTGCGGAATGCACGGACGTCGAGGCCGGGCTGCGGGAGCTGATCACCCGGCCGTTCACCCTGGACGGCTCACCGCTGCTGCGCGTCGGCCTGTACCACGGCCCCGAGCACGACTCGGTCGGCGTGGCCGTGCACCACCTCATCTTCGACGGCACGTCGATGTCGATCTTCCTGGAGGACCTCGCCGCCGCCTACGACGCGGTGCTCGCCGGGGACCTCCCGGACGCCGGCCCGCCCGTCCCGCTCTGGCCGGAGTCCGAGCCGAAGCCCGAAAGCCTCGCCTTCTGGCGCGAGCACCTGCGCGACTTCGACGCGGGCGGCCCCGGCCTGTGGTGCGGCGGCCAGGAAAGCGCCCAGCCGACCCTGCGCGGCGAGCAGCTCGTCCGCCCGTTCTCCGCCGCGGCCAAGGACGTCGTCACCGCGCTGCAGAAGGACCTCAAGGCGCCCGACGTCGTCGTGCTGCTGGCCGCCTACTACCTGCTGCTGCACGCTCACGGCGCCGGGCCCGACCTCGCCGTCGGCTTCCCGGTGAACGTCCGCAGCCAGCAGGCCCAGCGCGCGATCGGCTACCACGTCAACATCGTGCCGCTGCGCGTGCGGATCGACCCGGCGGAGACGTTCCGCCGGTTCAGCCGCCGGGTGCGGGACCTGTTCTTCGAGGCCATCGCGCACGCGGACGTGCCGATGGACGTCCTGCTGCCGGAGGTCGAGCGCGCCGGTTCCTCCTGGCGCACCACCATGTTCCGCCACGTCTTCAACTACCTGCCCTTCGGCGGCCGGGCGGCCACGAGCCTCGGCGGCGCCCCCGCCGAGGTCGTCGAAATCGACCCCGGGCACAGCAAGTTCGACCTCGAGTTCGTCATCCTGCCTTCGGCGGAGGAGAGCCGCGTCAAGGCGGTCTACGGGGCCGAGGTGCTCGACCGCGGCGAGGTCGAGCTGCTGCTGGAGCGCTACGACGCGCTGCTCGTCGCGGCGGCGAGCGCGCCGGACCGGCCGTTGCGCGAGCTGGACGGCTGGGGTGCCACCGACCACGCGGTCCTCGACACCCCCGGCGAACCTGCCGGGACGGAGACCGTCCTGACCGCGATCGCCCGCCACGTCTCGGAAAACCCCGGCGCGCCCGCGATCGTGGCCGGCGAAGGCACGACGTCCTATCGGGATCTCTGGCGCGCCGCTTCGGCGGTCACGACGTTGCTGGCCGACGCCGGGACCGGGCCGGGTGACGTCGTCGCCGTGACCGCCCCGCGCGGCCCGGACTTCGCGGCCGCGATCCTCGGCAGCTGGCTGGCCGGCGCCACCGTCACCGCGGATGTCTTCACCGCCAAATCGGTGCTGGGCGCCGAAGAAATCTCCTACGCCGTCACGGTGGCCGTCGACCCCGACGCTGCGGCCGTGCCCCCGGACAGCGTGGCGCTTCCCGGCGTGACCCACCGGGAACTCGCGGACTCCGTCCGGGCGGTATCGGTGGGTGCCCGGCCGGTGCTGTGGCTTTCGGCCGCCGTCGAGGAACCGCTCCTGGCCCTGGCCAACGGCGTGCCGCTGGTCGTGGCGCCGGACGCGGCCCGCACCGACGGCCACCTGCTGGCCGGGCTGCTCACCCGGCACGACGTCGGCGTCGTGCACGCCACCCCGGCCGTCTGGTCCCGGGTCGTCGAGCAGCTCGGTTCCGCGGTCGGCGGCCGCACCGCGCTGATCGGCGCCGAACCCGCGCCCGGCCCGCTCGTCCGCACCCTGCGTGCCCTCGAGGCCGACGTCCACACGGTGTTTCCCTTCGGTGGCCGCTGGGTGCTCGCCGACGGCGTGCCGGTCGCGGGCCTCGCCGCCGACGTCGTCGCCCCGGACGGGCGGCGGCTGCCGCTGGGCGTGCGGGGCGAACTGAAGCTCGGCACCGCCACCGGCGTCCTCGCGCACTGGCGCACCGACGGGTCCCTGCACGTCCACGGCCCCCAGGACCGGCAGCTGACGTTCGGCGGCACCCGCGTCGACCTGGCCACGGTCGAGGACGCGCTGACCGCGCACACCGACGTCGTCGCGGCCGCGGTCACCCTGCGGCCCGGCGCGGCCGACCTGGTCGCCGTCGTGCAGGCGCCCGACAAGCCGCGGCTCGCCGCCGACCTGGCCCGGCACGCCGAGGCGGTGCTGCCGCCCGCGGCACGGCCGGCCTGGTACCTGCGCGTCGACGCGCTGCCCGAGACGGCCGCGCACGAGGTGGACCGGGCGGCGGTCGCCGAGCTGGCCGCCGCGGCCGGGCCACCGGCGCAAGCCCCGGCGAAGACCGTGCCGGACGCCACGACCGAGGCCGTCATGGCGATGTTCCGGCACCTGCTCAAGCGCGACGACGTCACCGAGGACACGAACTTCTTCGCCGGCGGCGGGCATTCGCTGCTGGCCGCCCAGCTCGTCCAGCGGATCCAGAAGCAGACCGGGGTCCGGCTGAAGCTGTCCGCCGCCTTCGCCCACCCGACGCCGGCCGCGCTGGCCGAGCTGATCACCGGGAGCACCCGATGACCCCGTCCGTCAACCCGGCCCCGACCCCGTTCGGGCGGGCCGAAACCATGCACGGCCTGTTCGAGTGGTGTGCCTCGCGGTGGCCCGGCCGGACCGCGCTGCACCACCTCGGCCGGGACGTCACCTACCGGGAGCTGGCGGAACTCGCCGACGCCTACGCGGCCGAACTGCAGGCCCGCGGCGTCGGGCGCGGCTCGATCGTGCCGGTGCTGCTGCCCCGCTCCCCCGAGCTGTTCGCGACGCTGCTGGCGGTGCTCAAGTGCGGTGCCGCCTATGCCGCGCTCGACCTGCGGTGGCCGTCGAGCCGGCTGTCCGAGCTGATCGAGCACCTCGGCGGGCCGGTGGTCGCCGCCGAGCGCGGTACCTCGTGGCCGTCGGTGTGGTCGCCGCCGGCGCAGCCGGTCCTCGGCGCCCGGCCGGCGGCGGTCGACGTCGGCGCCGACGACCCCTGCGCGGTCTTCTTCACCTCCGGGACCACCGGGACGCCGAAGGGCGTGGTCACCGCGCACCGCGGCAACGTCCGGCTGTTCGACGACTGGCTGTTCACCCCGCTGGATTCCGGCGCGGTGATGCCGCAGGCCCTGGCCGCGACGTGGGACGCCTTCGGCCTCGACTCCTGGGGCGTGCTGTTCAACGGCGGCACCCTGGTCCTGCTCGAAGACACCCTCGAGCTGGCGACGAAACTGCGCGATCTGATCGCGATCCACGGAGTCACCACGATCTTCCCGCCCACCGCGGTGTTCCACAGCATGGTCGACAACGACCTCGACGCCTTCGCCGGCCTGCGCGCCGTGGGCACCGGCGGCGAGAAGCTCTCGGCACGGCACGCCGCCCGGTTCGTCGAGGCGTACCCGGACATCCCGCTGTACAACATGTACGGCCCGGTCGAGTCCAGCGTCGCGGCCACCTGCCACCGCGTGCGGCCCGAGGACGGCCCCGAGGTGCCGCTCGGCGTCCCCTTCCCCAACACGCAGGCGTACGTCCTCGACGGCGACCGCCTCTGCGACGTCGGCGAGAGCGGCGAAATCGCGTTGGGCGGCCGCGGTCTGGCGCTGGGGTACTTCAAGGACGACGAGCTGACCGCGCGGAAGTTCGTCACGATTTCCGGACCGGGGCGCGTCTACCGCACCGGCGACCTCGGGCGTTGGAGCGCCGACGGCCTGCTGCACTTCGAAGGCCGCGCGGACCGCCAGGTCAAGATCCGCGGCCACCGCATCGAACTCGACGACGTCGAGCAGAACGCCGGACGCGTGCCGGGCGTCGGCGCGTGCGCGGTGGTGCCGCTGACCGGCGCCGACGGCGCGTACGAAGACCTCTGCCTGTTCTACACCGGCACGCCGGGCGAGGACGAGCTGCGGACCCGGCTGGCCGATCGGCTGCCCGGCTACCTGGTGCCCGCATTGGTACAGCGGCTGGAACGGCTGCCCGTGCTGGAGGACCGGAAGATCGACCGCCGCGCGCTGGCCGAACTGGCCGCGCGTCTGCGGATGGCCGCAGCGCCGGAGGTGGACTCGCCGCTGTCGGAAACCGAGGCTGCCGTGGCGCGGATCCTGCGCGAGATCATCGGCGTGCCGTCCATCGCCGCCGACGTCTCGTTCTTCCGGCAGGGCGGCAACTCGCTCTCCGCCGCCCAGCTGTGCTCGCGGATCAACCGCGACCTCGGTGTCAAGCTGCGGATCTCCCAGGTGTTCGAGGCGCCGACCGTGCGGGGCGTGGCCGGGCTGATCACCGCCGGGCAGCCGTCATGACGGTCCAGGACATGACCACCCAGATGCGGGTGCTGTGGACCCTCGGCGAGCTCGGCGACCCCCTGGCGCTGCTGCTGCGCGGCCCGGAGGATCCCTATCCGCTGTACGAACGGATCCGCGCGAAGGGCCCGCTGCACCGCAGCGAGCTCGGCGCGTGGACGACAGTCGACCACGCCACGGCCACGAAGGTGCTGCGGGACCGCCGGTTCGGCGTCCTCAAGTCCGACGGGACGCCGATCAGCCCGGTGATCACGACGTTCGACAACTCGATGCTCGGAGCCGACGGCGCCGACCACGCGCGGCTGCGGAAGCTGGCCACGCCGTTCCTGAGCCCCAAGGCGATCGCCGGGTTCCGCGACCGGCTGACCGCGATCTGCCACGAGCTGCTCGACCGCGCCGGCCCGAGCGGGGAGTTCGACCTGATGACGTCGTTCGCCGACCTCATCCCGGTCACCGTCGTGGCGGCCATCTTCGACATCCCCGAGCCGTTCCTCAGCCGGTACCTCGAGCACGGGCCGAAGTTCGGCACGATCTTCGACGAGATCACGTCCGTCGAGCACATCGCGGACGTCCAGCGGTCCCTGGACGAGCTCGACGCGCTGTTCACCGAGCTGATGGAACTGCGCCTGGCCCACCCGGGCGACGACGCGATCAGCAAGCTGCTCACCGCTCGCGCCGAGGACCGGCTGTCGACGCACGAGCTCGTGTCGCTGTGCCAGCTGCTCACGCTGGCCGGCGCGGAGTCGACGGTGAACCTCATCGGCGTCGGCGTGAAGACCATGCTGGAGCGGCGTGAGCAGTGGGACAAGCTGGTCGCGGACCCGGACCTGGCGCCGCAGGCGGTGCAGGAGTCGCTGCGGTTCGAGGCGCCGGTCCAGCAGTCCAGCCGAGTGTCCACAGTGGACGTCGAGGTCGACGGCACGGTCATCCCCGCGGACACGGCGGTGGTGGTGCTGACGGCCGGCTGCAACCGCGACCCGCGGGTGTGGTCCCTTCCGGACCACTTCGACCTCACCCGCCCGACCACCCCGGACAACCTCTCCTTCTCGGGCGGCTCGCACTACTGCCTGGGCGCGCCGCTGGCCCGCCTGGAGGCGGACGTCGCGTTCCGCGTCCTGGCCACCCGGTTGCCGGACCTCCACCAGACGGGCCCGGCCGACCGCCGCCGCTCGGCGATCATCCGAGGCCTCCGCCACCTACCGGTGACGAACGGCTGACGAGCACGCGAAACGGCCGGCGCCCCACCGGGCGCCGGCCGTTCGTTCGCGTGCTCAGCGCACCGCGACCCGGGTGCTCAGCGGCAGGGTCGTCGAGGACGAACCCACCTGCACCGCCCGGGTGCCGGCGCCGCGCTTCCACGCCTTCGCCGTCACGTCCCAGTAGGACAGCTGGCGCGGGTCGACGTGGATCGTCACCGTCCGGGACGCTCCCGCCGTCAGCGTCACCTTCGCGTAGCCGCCCAGGGCCGTCGGCGGCTGAGGGGCCGTCACCTGCGGGCTCGGGCCGACGAACACCTGGGCCACCTCCGTGCCCGTGCGGGTGCCCGTGTTGCGAACGGTCACCTTCACGTCGAGACCGCCGTCGGAAGCGTTCGCCGCCGACAGGCCGCTGTAGGCGAACGTCGTGTACGAAAGGCCGAAGCCGAACGGGAACAGCGGGGTCATCTTCTTGTCCGCGTACCAGCGGTAGCCGATGTCGACGCCCTCGGTGTACTTCACCTGGCCGTCCTGGCCCGGGTAGAGCCCGGCACTGCCGCTGACGAGCGTGTGCGCCTCGTCCACCGGGAACGTCTGGGTCAGCTTGCCCTGCGGGCTGACGTCGCCGTACAGCAACGCCGTCGTCGCCTCGGCGCCCTTCTGGCCCGGGTACCACATCTCCAGCACCGCCGCCGTCTTCGCCAGCCACGGCATCTTCACCGCGGAGCCGGTGTTCAGCACCACGACCGTGCGCGGGTTGGCGGCCGCGACGGCGTCGATCAGCTCGTCCTGGTAGCCGGGCAGCGAAAGGTCCGGCCGGTCGAGGCCCTCGGAGCTGTCGTCGTAGGCGAACACGACCGGGGTGGTGGCCGCCTTGGCCGCCGTCACCGCCTGGTCGATCTTCGCCTGGGCCGCGGCCGGGGTGATCCAGTGCAGGTCGACCTTCAGCGGGTTGACGAAGTCCGCGAACCCGTACAGCAGCAGCGTGTGCGGCCCCGCGGTCAGGTGCACGGTGATCCCGGTGTAGCCGCCCGCGATCGAGTCGCCGAACAGGCCGCTCGCCGTCCCGTCCACCTGGAGGAACCCGCCGCCCCCGGTCGACTGCAGCTGGATGCTGTAGTCGCCTTCGCTCGGCGCGGTGATCGTGCCGTTGTAGAACACGCCCTCCGCGCCGGCGGGCAGGCCGCCGCCCTGGGTGAACGCCGGGGCCAGCGCCCCGGCCGGCACGGCTTCGCCCGCCGGGTCGTAGCCCGGGGTGTAGGTCGTGGTGCTGCCGGCGCGCTGCTTGATCAGGTCCAGCGGCGCGGCCGGCGTCGCGGACGGGAGCACGTGGGAGCTGCCACCGCCGTTGAGCTTCGGCGTCTTCGCGTTGTAGCCGATCACCGCGATCTTGCCGGACCGCGCGGTGCTCAGCGGCAGCGCCGACTTTTCGTTGCGCAGCAGGACCGCACCCGCCTGGGCGACGTCCTGCGCGGTGGCCGTCAGCCCGGCGAGGTCTCGCGCCGGCCGGGCCGGGCCGTTCAGCAGGTGGAAGCGGTCGAGCTGGCTGAGGATGCGGCCGACGGCGGTGTCCAAAGCGGACTGCGGGATGGTCCCCGCGGTGAGCGCGGCCTTGAGCAGGTCACCGAAGTACGTCCCGCCCGGCATCTCCTGGTCGAGCCCGAGCGGCAGGCTGCCGGGCGTCAGCGACATCCGCCAGTCCGACATCACCCAGCCCTGGAACGCCAGCTGCTCGCGCAGGATCCCGGTCAGCAGGTCGGAGTTCGCGCAGGCGGACGGTCCGTTGAGGTTGTTGTACGAGCACATCACCGCACCGGCGCCGGCCTTGATCGCCGCTTCGAAGCCGGGCAGCTCGACCTCGTGCAGCGTCTGGTCGTCCATCACGACGTCGATCGTTTGCCGGTCGTTCTCCTGGTTGTTCCCGGCGAGGTGCTTGACGACCGGGATGGTGCCCTGGCCGGCGATGCCGCGCACCTCGGCGCCGGCCATCCGGGACGTCAGCAGCGGGTCTTCGCTGAAGGTCTCGAAGTTGCGGCCGCCGTAGGGGATCCGGATGGTGTTGACCATCGGCGAGAGCAGGACGTCGGTGCCCAGCGCGCGGGCTTCGCGGCCGACGCCGGCGCCGTAGCGGGTGGCGAGCGATTCGTCGAAAGTGGACGCGAGCGCCACCGGCGCGGGCATGACGACCGACGGCTTGTCCACCCGGACGCCGGCCGAGCCGTCCGCCAGCCGCAGCGACGGGATCCCGAGGCGGGGCACGCCGGGCACGTACCCGGCCTCGCCGACGCTGTTCGGGTCGTCGCCGCCGTGCACCAGGGAAAGCTTCTCGTCGATGGTCAGCTCGCCGACGAGGCTTTTCACCCTGGGCGAGAACTTCGCGGCCGGGTCGGCCGCGGCGGCGGAGGCCGTCAGACCGGACGTCAGCAGCACGCCGGCGAGGACGACCGCCACCGCGCGAGGGCGCGCCCGGAGAAGATCATTACGCATAGTCACCCCAGAAACCCGCGAACGGGTCGCCCCCGCCGCTAGTTGGTCCAATCGTCGACCAACCTAGGTGACTACTGCACGGACCGTAACCCTTAAGTTTCCGCGCTAATTCCGCGTGACGTCCAGGCTGGCTTCGCCGCCGCGGATCTCCCCGAGGTGCAGGTGGTAGCCCAGGAAGTCGAGATCGACACCCTGGAAGAGCGAAACACTGATGCCGTTGGACAGGAAGGTCACGGAATTGTTGTCCACCTTCTCGACCGCCAGTTCCTGCCCGCCGAGGTCCACCTTTCCCCCGCTGACGAGGTTGAAGTGGCAAGAGCGTTCCGCACACCCCAGATCGATCAGATGATCGCACCCGGCCACCGAAAGAGAAGTGACCACGGCGAACAGGCACACCACAATCGCTCGACGCATTATGATCCCCCTGGAATTATTCGACACTGCCTTCCGACGGAAGCACGTACGGAATCATGATGGTGATTTCGGTGGGGCCGCCCGGCGGGCTGGAACATTCCAGGACGCCGTCGAAGGCCGCGATCCGGCGCTGGACGCCGGCGAGGCCGGTGCCGCGGCTCGAGTCGGCGCCGCCCTTGCCGTCGTCGGCGACGACGACCCGCAGCGTGCCCGGCCGGTGGGTGACGCTCACCCGCACGCGCTTGGCGGCCGCGTGCTTGGCCGCGTTGGCCAGTAGTTCGGCCACCGAGAAGTAGACGGCCGACTCCAGGGCCGCGTCGGGGCGGCCGATCAGCCCGACCTCGACGTCGGTGGGCACCGGCGCGTCCATCGCCAGGTCCTCGAGCGCCGCGCCGAGGCCGCGGTCGGCGAGCATCGGCGGCTGGATGCCGTGCACCAGCCCGCGCAGCTCCCGCAGTGCCGCGGCGGACAGCTCCCGCGCGCCGGCCAGCTGCCGCCGGACCTCGTCGAGGTCGGTGTCGAGCAGCATCTCCGCGGTGCCGAGCGAGATGCCGATCGCGATGAGCCGTGCCTGGGCGCCGTCGTGCAGGTCACGCTCGATCCGCCGCAGCTCGGCGGCCTGGGCGTCGATCGCCGCGGCCCGGGTGGCGAACAGTCGCTCCACCCGCCGCGACAGCAGCGCCCGCTCGTCCGGCGCCAGCAGCCACCTCGTCCAGGTTTCGTGGAGGCCGACCGCGCCGGGCGCGGCGACCAGTCCCAGCACGAGCAGCGCCAGCCCGGCGACGACCGTCGCGGCGATGCCGGCCGGGGTGCCGACCGGCAGCGGGAAGTACCACGCCCCCGCCGGGAGGTGCGGCGCGGTCAGCGGCGCGACCAGCAGGAACGCGCCGAAACCGGCGAGGGCGACCGGGACGGCCGCCAGCAGGCCGCCGGTCAGCGGGTTGACCACCAGCCAGGCCAGGTCCCGCCAGGTGGCCGGGTCGGTGAAGAACCAGCGGCCGCGCCGCTGGGCCAGCGAGACCCAGCGGAACTTGTGGAAGTCGTAGCCGTTCCAGTACCAGCCGTTCTCGGTGCGTTCCAGCGCCGGCAACGGCAGGTACGGCGATTCGACGGCCCGGCCGTAGAGCGCCGGCGCGCATTTGCGGGAAAGCACCGGCAGCAGCCGGCAGGCGGGAATGGCCACCAGCACGGTGAGCCCCGCGGCGGCGACGTATTCCGGCAGCCAGAACAGCGCGGGCAGCGTGAGAACGCACACCTGCACCGCGGCGAACAGCACGAAAACGACCAGCCGCGCCATTCCGGCGACACCCCGCCGGACGGCCGAGGCGCTGCGCCGCGGAATCGTCGACATCGGCAGATCATACTCGCCACGGGACAGTGTTCCCGGTCGGCTCATCGCGTCCCCCATCGTCTCCAGGGGGCCGGACCGGCCCTCTCGCACTCGAGGTCGGTCCAGTCTGGACGCGCCCCGAAGGGCCGCACAATCGGCCAAGCCCACTCATAGGGGTATAGGAAGCCATACCCCTATGTTCGGTCTAACAGGCTCACGCCGACCCGGATCGCGACACTACCGTTGTCCCCGGAGCAGCGCCACGACGCAAGCGAATGGCGTTCCGCAAGAGAACGAACTCGCGAACCACCAGGAGCAGCAATGAACGAAGCCGGCATTCAACGCACGCAGGCCGACGCGCCGTCGCACGGGGAACCGCGCAACCCGCGGCTGGCGCTGTTCGCTTCCGCGGCCTTCGACCTGATCGTCCCGCTCGCCGTCTACTACATCCTGCGCCAGAACGGCGTCCCGCTGTTGACCGCCGCGATCATCGGTGGCATCGTCCCGGTGGTCCGCACCGTGTACGTCTTCGCCCGCTACCGCAAGATCGACGGGCTCGGCCTTTTCATGGTGACGATGATGGTCATCGGCACCGCGGTTTCGCTGATTTCGGGCGACGCGCGGTTCTTCTTCGCCAAGGACGGCTGGCTCACCGCCATGTTCGGCATCTGGATGCTGATCACGCTGTTCTTCGAGAAGCCGTTCTTCCTGCACGCCGGGGTCAGCATCGCGCGCACCAAGCGCGGCGGCGCCGGCGCCGAGGTGTGGGAACGCCGCTGGGACACCGAGCCGCGGATGCGCCACGGGCTGCGCCTGCTGACCGTCGTCTTCGGCGTCGGCATGATCGTGGACGCGGTCGTGCGCGTGGTGCTCGCCTACACGCTGCCGCTCGACGACATCAACCTGGTGACGACCGTGCAGTGGATCGTGGTCCTCGGCGGGCTCATCGGCTTCATGGCCTACTACACCCGCAAGCACGACCTGCGTGCCTGAGGGCCTCCGGCCGTCCACCGCAATCCGAGGAGCTTTCCCATGGCACACATCGCGCTGCTGACCATCCCCGCGTACGGGCACGTCATGCCGACGCTGGACGTGGCCGCCGAGCTGGTCCGCCGCGGGCACCGCGTCACCTTCGCCACGACGGACCAGTTCGCCGGCCTCGTGGCGCCGACGGGGGCGCGGGTGCTGCGGTACGAGTCGTCCCTGACGCCGAAGCCGCGCACCGAGGACCCGCCCGCCGACTTCGCCGCGTGGCTGCCGCTGGTGCTGGTCATGGAAAGCACGGCGACCATCCCGGTGTTCGAGGCGGCCTTCGCCGAAGACGTCCCGGACCTGATCCTCTACGACCGGACCGTGTACGCGACCGGACGGGTGCTCGCCGCGAAGTGGGGCGTGCCCGCGGTGGAGCTGTTCCCGTCCTTCGCCTACAACGACCACTGGTCGCTGGCGAAGTTCCTCGGCGAGGAAAACGGGTTCAGCGAGGAACACCCCGCCCGCGTCGCGTTCCGGGAGAAGATCGCCGAGCTGACGCAGGCCCACGGCGTCCCGGCGATCTCGCCCGCGGACTTCGCCATCGGCCGCGAGGAGTTCGCGCTCGCCTTCGTGGCCAAGGAATTCCAGTACGAGGGCGAGACTTTCGACGACCACTTCGCGTTCATCGGCCCGTGCCTGGGCGACCGGACGTTCCAGGGCGGGTGGCAGCCGCCGTCGGACGGCAAGCCGGTGCTGCTGGTTTCGCTCGGCACGGCGTTCAACGACCGGCCGGACTTCTTCCGGGCCGTCGTGGCGGCGTTCACCGGCGAGGACTGGCACGTCGTGCTGTCGATCGGCGCGCTGGACCCGGCTTCGCTCGGCGAGCTCCCGCCGAACATCGAGGCCCACGCGCAGGTGCCGCAGCTGGCGGTGCTGAACCACGCTTCGGCCTTCATCACCCACTCGGGCATGGGCGGGACGATGGAGGCGCTGTACTTCGACACACCGATGGTGGCCCTGCCGCAGAGCGTCGAGCAGGCCGCCGTCGCCAACCGGGTCGCGGAACTCGGCCTGGGCACGAACCTGGCCGGCCGGGAACTGACGCCGGAGCTGCTGCGCGACGCCGTCAAGACGACGGCGGCCGACGAGCGCGTCCGGTCCGCCGTCGCCGCGATGGGCGCGAAGGTGCGCGCCGCCGGTGGCGCGGTCCGCGCGGCCGACGAGCTCGAGCGGCACCTCAAGCACACTTCCTGACCCGCTGGTTCGGCAGAACCAGCCGCCTGTGGGGAAGGGCCGAGGTTGTCCCCCAGCACCACGGCCCTTCCTCACCTCCCCCTGCCCTTTTCCTGCCCTTTTCCTGTCCGCATTGATCCCTGGAGGCCCGGCGTGCCGGACGCGGTGGTGGTACGGGACCTCGTCAAGAGGTACCCGAAAGCAGAACGGCCGGCGGTGGACGGCCTCGGGTTCACCATCGCCACCGGCGAGGTGTTCGGCCTGCTGGGTCCCAACGGCGCGGGCAAGACGACGACGGTCAGCATGCTGACCACCCGCGCGCTGCCGACGTCCGGCCACGCCGAGGTGGCGGGCATCGACGTCGTCAAGCACGCGACGGCGGCCCGCCAGGCACTGGCCGTCGTGCCGCAGCGCAACAACCTCGACCAGTCGCTGACCGTGCGGCAGAACCTGCTGTTCCACGCCGCTTACCACGGCATGGGCCGGGCGCAGCGGCACCGCCGGGCCGAGGAGCTCATCGAGTGGATGGGGCTCGGCCCGCGGGCGAAGGCCCGGGTCGACGAGATGTCCGGCGGCCAGGCCCAGCGCGTGATGATCGCCCGCGCGCTGATGCACCAGCCGAAGGTGATGTTCCTCGACGAGCCGGCGACCGGGCTCGACCCGCAGTCGCGGCTGTTCGTGCACGAGCGCGTCGCCGAGCTGACGGCCGAGGGCGTCACGGTGGTGGTCACCACGCACGACATGGAGGAGGCGGCCAAGCTGTGCGACCGCGTCGGCATCGTCGACCGCGGCAAGCTCCTGGCGCTAGACACGACGGACGCGCTGACCCGGTCGCTGCCCGGCAACACGACGCTGACCGTGGGCGTGAGGCTGGCGGAGTCGCCCGCCGACGCCGTCGGCAAGGAACTGGAGCAGGTGCCGTCGGTGGAGCGGGTCGAGCGGCTCGCCGCCGCCGGCCGGGCGGCCGCGGACGAGAACGCCGTCCAGTTCCGCCTGTACACCGAAGCCGAGCCGGCGTCGCTGCTGCCGGGCGTGCTGGCGGTGCTGGGCCGCGAGCGGTGCGAGGTCACCGGCATCTCGTTCGGCAAGCCCACCCTCGAAGACGTGTTCATCTCCATCACCGGACGGGACCTCCGATGACCGCCGCCACTGCCGCTCAGCCACTGCCGCAACCACAGCCCGGCCAGGCCCGCGCGTTCTTCGCCGTGCTCGGCCGCGACTTCTTCGTCACCGGCCGCGAGCTGCTGCCGTTCCTGGCCCAGATGCTCATCCAGCCGCTGTTCCTGTTGTTCATCTTCGGCAAGGTGCTGTCGCAGATCGGCTACGCGGGGGCCGGGTACGCCCAGGTCCTGCTGCCCGGCATGGTGGCGATGAACGCGTTCACCGGGGCGTTGCAGAACACGGCGTTGCCCCTGGTGCTGGACTTCTCGGTGACCAGGGAGATCGAGGACAGGCTGCTGGCGCCGCTGTCGATCCGCCTGGTCGCGGTGGAGAAGATGCTGTTCGGCGCGATCCGCGGCATCATCGCCGGCCTGGTGATGATCCCGATCGGCTTGCTCATCCTCGACGGCGTCCACTGGAGCCCGGCGGCCCTGCCGGGCGTGGCGGGAGTCGTCGCCCTGGGTTCCCTGGCCGGCGCGGCGGTGGGGATGGTGCTGGGGACGATCGTGCCGCCCCGCCACATCAACCTGGTGTTCACGATCCTGCTGGTGCCCCTGATCTTCACCGGATCCGGGCAGTTCCCCTGGCTGAGCCTGTCCGGTTTGCGCTGGTTCCAGGTGATTTGCGCGGCCAATCCGCTCACCTACGTCTCGGAGGCACTGAGGCGGCTGGTGATGCCGGACCAGGTCCAGTCCATCCCGCTGTGGATCTCCCTGCTGGTCATGGTGGTGGCGACGCTGATCTTCGGCGCGTTCGGCATCCGGGGCTTCCTCAAGCGCGCACTGGACTGAAGGGCTCCGGTACGGTTGGGCCACCCAGCCCGGCCCCGCCCGGCCCGGAATCCCAGGAGCGGTTCGTGCGCGTAGTCCTCGCGGAGGATCTCTACCTGCTTCGAGACGGCATGACGAGGCTCCTGGAAGCACACGGTTTCGAAGTGGTGGCGGCGGTGGGCACCGCGCCGGAGCTGCTGAAGGCGATCGAGGACCACGCACCGGACATCGCGGTGGTGGACGTCCGCCTGCCCCCCAAGTTCAGCGACGAAGGAGTCCGCGCGGCCCTGGAGGCCCGCCGCCGGCGTCCAGGGCTGCCGGTGCTGGTGCTGTCCCAGCACGTGGAGCAGACGTACGCCCGAGAGCTCCTGGCGGACGGAGCGGGCGCGATCGGGTACCTGCTGAAGGACCGGGTGCTGAACGCGGACCAGTTCGTGGACGCCCTCCGCATGGTGGCGGCCGGCGGGACGGCAATGGACCCGGAGGTCATCACGAAGCTCCTGGCGAGCAGATCGCGCCGCGACCCCTTGGACGCGTTGACACCCCGCGAGCGCCAGGTGCTGGAGCTGATGGCGGAAGGCAGATCCAATGCGGCGATCGCCCAGCGAATGACGATCAGCGAGGCCGCGGTGGGCAAGCACACGGCGAGCATCTTCACGAAGCTGGACCTGGCCCAGCACGAGGACGACAACCGCCGGGTGCTGGCGGTGTTGACCTACTTGAGCAGCAAGGTACGGCAGGGCTAGGTGCTCGGGCCGGCTCGCGTTCCTGAACATCCGCGTCGTGTGACGGAGGATCGGCCGGCTTGCCCAGGCGGTTGGCCGACGTGACGGAGAAGGCATCACACGCGACTGGAGCGGCATCTCGCGGCGTCGCCGGCCTTTGAGGACAGCCTGCGCGCGTGGGTGCGGGCCCGCGGCCGTGTGGCCGCGGGCCTTTCCCGTGTTCAGGCTGCGAATGGCAGCGGTTCGTGGAGGTTGTTGCGCCGGGGTTTTCGGCGCCGGTCCAGGAACGTGGGTGGGAGGAATTCGGGCAGCCCGTCGGGGGCGATGCGGACTTCCCAGCCTGAGCGGTGCAGCAACCGGTGGTGGTGGGCGCACATCAACACCAGGTTGTTCAGGTCAGTGGGGCCGCCGTCAGCCCAATGCCGGATGTGGTGGCCTTGGCAGTGCCGGGGTGGGCGGTGACAGCCAGGGAAGGCGCAGCCGCGGTCGCGTAGGAACAGTGCTCGGCGAAGCCCGGCGGAAATCAAACGGCGAAGGCGACCCAGGTTGAGCGGTTCACTCTTCGCACCCAACACCGCCGGAATGACCATGGCGTCGCAAGCGTGCACCCGGGCTTCGGCGGCGGTCATGGTCCCGGTGTCACCGAGGGTCGCTGCGCCGGCGCCGGACTGCAGGTCGGTGAGGGAGACCGCGACCATGACGTGAGCCCGTTCCCCGGCCTGCATCGGCAAATCCGGGGAATTCAGAGCCAGGTCGACCGCGTCGGAGAACGCATCGCCATAGCGCTGCGGCATCGCGCGGTGGTCGGGGCCGTCGTCGCCGGTGCGGCGCTCGGCCAGGGCATCGAGCAGGGCGCTGGCGCGGGTGCCGGTCTCGTCGTCGAACTTGCCGTTGAGCTCCCAGACCCCGGATCTTCGGCGGCGCAGGAACAACTCCCGGACCGGGACGACTGGCTCGGTGTCGTCGGGCTCGGCGCCATCGGGGTTGAGGTGGGCGAGGATGCGGGCGCCGAGGACGGCGACCTGCTTGTGTCCGGCCTCGGCCGCGAAGGCCAACAGGTCGGCCTCGACGCGGTCGCGATGCTCGGGCGGCACCTCGGCGAGGACCCCGGTGATTGTGTCGATCATCGGAGCACTCAGCGACCCAGACAAGGCGGCGGCACCGGTGGCCGGCGCCAACGCTGGGATCGGGGTGCCGTCGAGAGCGCGACCCGGATTGACCAAACGCGCGCGCTTCACCAGACGTTCCGCCGCCGACCTCGGAAGGTCACCGAGATGCTCCAGCAACCGGGCAACAGAGCGGTAGCCGAACACCTCCATCACCCCACGCTGCTCGATCTCCGCCACCAGCGCCCCCAGCTCCGCCTCAGCAGACCGCATACACGCGAGCAACTCACCGAGACGGTCGGCGAAAGCCACCGCCTCGGCAGACGAAGAACCGCTGTCGGACATAGATCAAGATTACCGACCATCGAACACAAGTTCACCACTCGAACGGGCGAATCAGCTGTAGAACTTCCGCACCCGCGAAACGATGTACTCCTGATCATCCTCCCCCAGCGAAGTGTACGTCGGCAGGTACAACCCCTCCTCCGCAAACCGGCTGGCCCGCAACGAAGGCCACACCGGATCCAGGTACATCGGCTGCCGGCTCATCGGTTTGAAGAACACCCGCGTCTCGATGCCCTCCCCGGCAAGAAAAGCGCGCAGCTCGTCCCGGCGCGAACACAACAAGTCGTACATCCACAGCACATCCCGCCGCGGCATCAACCGCACCCCGGGAATGTCCCGCAGTCCAGCGTCATAACGCGCCTCGATCGCCGACCGCAGAGCGAGGATCGAGTCCAGCTGGGCCACCTGCGCCGTCGCCACCGCGGCCTGCAGGTTCGTCATGCGGAAGTTGTACCCGAGCTTCTTGTGCAGGAACGTGTGGTCCCGGTTGAACGCCATCCCCCGCAGGTGCTTCATCTGCGCCGCGAGCCGGGCGTCCGACGTCAGGCAGATCCCGCCCTCACCCGAGGCGATGATCTTGTTGGCGAACAACGAAAAGCACGCGACGTCCCCGACCGGGCGCACCCCGTGCGCCTCCGCCGAGTCCTCCACGACACGCAGGTTGTACTCGTACGCCAGCTCCATGATCGCGTCCATGTCACACCGGCGCCCGTAGATGTGCACCGGCATGATCGCGCGGGTGCGCGGGGTGATCTTCGCCTCGATCAGCGACACGTCGATGTTCAGGTCGTCGCCGCAGTCGACGAACACCGGGGTCGCTCCCGTGTACGTCACCGCCCACGCCGAGGCGATCATCGTGAACTCCGGGACGATCACCTCGTCCCCCGGGCCGATCCCCAGCGCCCGCAACGCCAGCGTCAGCGCCGTCGTCCCGGACGAACACGCCACCCCGAACGACACCCCGTTGTACGCGGCGAAATCCGACTCGAACCGCTCCACATACGGGCCTTGCGAGGAGATCCAGCCGCTCGTGACGGCGTCGGTGACGTTGGCCAGCTCGTCGCCGTTCAGGTACGGCTGGGACACCGGATACTTGACGGACATGCCTATCCCTTCCCGAGAGCGGCCAGCACGGTGTCGGCGGCGGCACCCAGGCCACCCGCCGCGCGGAAGCGGTCCGCCCAGTCCTCGGCCCGGGCCGTGAACTCCTTCTCCTCCAGCACCCGGCGCAGCTTGGCCACGATCGCGTCCGCCGAAATCGTCTCCTCGTACGAGAGGACCAGCCCGCAGCCGCTGTCGAGGACCCGTGCCGCGTGGTCGTGGCAGTCCATCCAGAACGGCTGCACCAGGCCCGGCTTCCCGAAGTAGATCCCTTCGTACGCGCTGTTGCCGCCGCCGTGGTGGTAGTAGACGCGCACGTGCGGGTGGGCCAGGACGTCGAACTGGGACGGCACCCAGTTCTCCAGCCGGACGTTCGGTGGCAGGTCCGCCGGCAGCAACGCGCGCTGGGCCTTCGGCAGCTTCCACAGCACGTGGTGCTCGGGCCCGATCCGCCGCGCCGCCTCGGCGATCGCCGACACCTGGGGCGCGGTCAGCCGCATGTGGGTACCGAACGCCAGGTACACCACCGATTCGTGCTCGTCCAGCCAGGCCGACAACGCCGGATCCGGCGTCACCGCCTCCGGCAGCGGGGGTACCACGGGCCCCACCATCCGCAGGTGCGACGGCGCCGCGTCGAACGGGTACTCCATGCCGAACACCGAATACCCGAGGATCGCCCGCGCGCGGTCGGCGTAGCCGGACTGACCCGCCGTCGCGTTCGCGATCCCGGTTTCCTTGCGGGCCTTGGTGAACTGCATCGCCGGGACCTTCGTCAGCATGCCGTGCAGCAGCCGCAGCCGGAACCACAGGTTCGCCAGCTTCTGCCGTCCGGAAAGCGAGCGCGGCAGCCCGGTGTTCGGGCTCGGGTAGCTCAGCGGCAAGCGCTCGGCGAAGATTTCGCTCACCGAGATCGGCACGCTGTAGACGTACGGGACCTCCCGGGCGATCGCCGCGTCGGTCGGGTAGACGCTGGAAGAGTCGATGACCATCAGCGCCGGCTTCACCTCGTCGACGACGGCCAGCGCGCGCTCGTACATCGTCACCATGATGCTCGCGTCGGTGACGCCGCTGAGGTAGGCGACGACGTTCTGCGGCCGCGCGGTCAGGCTGCCCGGCTTCGCGGGCTGGGTCGCCGCCGCGTAGAGGTCGGGGTGCCATTCGCCCGGCGGGCGCTCGAGCCGCTCCCCGAAGGAAACGAACCGGACCGGGTTGGTCGCGGAGATCGCCTCGACGTCGGCGCGGCGGTCCTCAGTGGACGCGAAGTACAGGTCCGGCACGCCACGGCGGGCGAGTTCCCCCGCGATGACGAGCAGCGGGTTGATCATGCCGGCGTCCGCGATCGACGCGAACAGGATGGGCGCCACGGCCGTCACCAGCTCCCGGCGAGCATCAGCTCGCTGTATTTGTGCTCGTTCGATGCCTTCCGCAGGTCGGCCTCGACCATCATCCGCATCAGCTCCTCGAAGTCGACGGACTGCTTCCAGCCGAGCTCGGCGCGGGCCTTTTCCGGGTCGGCACACAGGGTTTCGACCTCCGCGGGCCGGACCAGGGCCGGGTCGATGACCACGTAGTCGCGCCAGTTCAGGTCCACCGCGTCGAAGGCGATCTGGACGGCGTCGCGGACCGAGTGCATCTGCCCGGTGCCGACCACGTAGTCGGTCGCCGTCTCCTGCTGCAGCATCAGGTGCATCGCGCGGACGTAGTCGCCGGCGAAGCCCCAGTCGCGGACCGCGTCCAGGTTGCCCAGGTACAGCTTGTCGCGCATGCCCAGCTTGATCTCCGCCACCGCCATGGTGATCTTGCGGGTGACGAACTCGGCGCCGCGGCGCGGGGACTCGTGGTTGAACAGGATCCCGGACACCCCGAACATGCCGAAGGATTCGCGGTAGTTCTTGGTGATGAAGTGCCCGTACGTCTTCGCGACGCCGTAGGGGCTGCGCGGGTGGAAGATGGTCTGCTCGTTCTGCGGGGTCTCGGCCACCTTGCCGTACATCTCCGACGACGACGCCTGGTAGAACCGGATCCCGCCGCCGGTCGGGCGGGACTTGTCCAGCCCGCACACCATCCGGACCGCTTCCAGCACCCGCAGCACGCCCATGCCGTTCACCTCGGTGGTGAGTTCGGGCTGCTGCCACGACATCGGCACGAACGAGATGGCCGCGAGGTTGTACACCTCGTCGGGCTGCACGAAGTCCACTGCGGACACGAGACTGACCTGATCCATCAGATCCCCCTCCACGAAGTGGAGATCGGAGACCAGCCTGCTGATCCGCGACTTGCGCGGATTGGCCTGGCCGCGCACCAGGCCCCACACCTGGTAGCCCTCGGCCAGCAGGTGCTCGGCCAGGTACGACCCGTCCTGCCCGGTGATTCCGGTGATCAACGCACGCTTCGCCATGGATGTGCCTTCCTTGCCACGTCACGAGTACAGCTCCCGCCGTGGCGTCGTCCGGCCGCCGTGCGAGCAGCTCCGGGGTACCTCGCCGCCGCGAAAATCGCGCCGGATCCGGTGCCCGGCAACGACGTCCACGCTCGCTGGACACCGGTTCTTTGTCAACGAATCGGGCGTCAAGTCAGTGGCCCCACCGGGAAACCTAGGGGCGCACCTATAGGGGTCCGCGGAAGCGGAAGAGCCGGGACCCCATACGGGATCCCGGCTCCTGTTACGTCCGTCAGCGGACCGGCGGCACCGGCCTCAGTGGACGGCGCACCGGCGGGGCCGGCGCCCGGTGGTTGACCGCCACCGGCGGCCGGGGCACGCCCGGCAGGCGCTCCTGCTGCTCCGGCACCCGCAGCTGCGGCTCCGACGCCAGGTCGCGGCGCCGGCTGACGCTCAGCTTGCGGTATACGCGGGTCAGGTGCTGTTCCACCGTGCTGACCGTGATGTAGAGCTGGCTGGCGATCTCCCGGTTGGTGTGGCCGCGCGCGGCGAGCCAGCCGACCCGCTGCTCGGCGTCGGTCAGCAGCTTGACGTCGGCCGGGGCGACCCGGCCGCGGAGGGAGACCACCACGTCGTCGTCCCCGCCGTCGAGGAACGTCTTCCGCAGCAGCTCCGCGCCGCATTCCTTGGCCAGCACCCGGGCGTCCCGGGCGGCCGTGCGCGCCGTGGCCGGGTCGCCGCCCGCCCGGCTCAGCTCGGCGAGCGTGCGGGCCAGTTCCAGCTTGGCGCCGGACTTCTCGAGCACGTCCACCGCTTCCTGTATCAGCTTCGGCCGCCGCGCGGGGTCGGCCACCAGCGCCAGGGTCCGCAGCGTGATGCCGCGGGTGCGGTCGCCGCAGTCCGGGCCGAGCTTCGCCGCCTGCTCCTCGGCGAGCTGACGGGCCTTCTCGCGGTCACCCAGCTTCAGGTGGACCTCCGCGGCGCTGGAGCGCCACGGCACGAGCGACGGCTGGTCCAGGTCCCACCGGGCCATCTGCTCCCCGCAGGCGAGGAAGTCGTTCAGCGCCGTCGGCAGCCGGCCGGTCGCGAGGTAGTAGTGGCCGCGCGCGTGCAGGTAGTGCAGGCCGAACCGGGTCTCGCCGAGCGCGTCCGGCACCGGCTGGTTGAGCAGCTCGGCCGCTTCGTCGAACCGCCCCATCTCGGTCAGCGCGGCCAGCAGGGTCGCCAGCGGCGCGCCCACCCCGATGCCCCACGCCTCCGGGGTCATCTTCGTCAGCGCGATCTTGGCGTCGCGGGCGGCGAGCGGCAGGTCGCCCTGCCGCAGCGCGACCTCCGCGCGCAGCTCCGCCAGCGACGCCTGCCAGGTCGGCGCCGGGCGGCCGGCGGCCTGCGCCATCAGGTGATCCGCCCAGGTCGCGGCCTTGCCGAGGCGCTCGGCGTAGACCAGTACCGTCGCCGCGAACACCAGGTGCCGGAGGGTGATGTCGGTCATCCGGGTGCCTTCGAGCACCTGCTCGGCGTCGAGCACGGCGGCCTCCGACGGGCCTTCGCGGACCGCGCTGGTCAGCGCGTCGATCGCCTTCTGCTGCGAGTTCACCGAGAGCCCGAGCTGCGGGGACGGCGTTTCGTCGGTGATCGAGGCGAGCATCGGCCCGATCAGGTGCCGCATCCCCGGCACCGAGCTGGCCAGCCACGCGTCGAGCGTCAGCAGCTCGCCGCGGGTCCGGCGGTCCCGGCAGTCGACCAGGTCCCCGAACGCCTTCGAGATCTCCACGGCTTCGTCGACCCGGCCGAACCAGAGCAGGAACTCGAAGATGCCGACGACCCGGATGCCCGGCAGGTACCCGGCGCGGGTCGCGTGCACCAGCTCCGGTAGCCGGCGCATCGCCTTCGCCGGGGTGGTCCGCCATTCGATGTCGGCCAGCGACGCCTTCGCGATCGCCCGGTCGCGGTCGTCGGTGCAGCAGCGGCTGGCCATCGCGACGCACGCGCGGGCCAGCTCGACGTCGTCCTCGAGCAGCGCCGCCTCCGACGCCTCGGACAGCAGGTGCTCGGTCCACGGCTCGTCCAGGTTCGCCGCCACCACGTGGGCGGCGATGGCGGTCGGCCGGGCGCCCTGGTCGAACAGCAGGCGGGCGGCCTGGCCGTGCAGGGCGGCCCGGACCCCGGGGTCCAGCTCCTCGAGCACCGCGACGCGGGCTTCGGGGTGCCGGAACCGGTGCCCGTCGAGCACGCCGGCCGACTCCAGCGCCCGGCGCACCGGCTCGGTGGTGGCCGGCGCGAAGGAGACCATGCCGCCGGCCAGCGCGATCTGCGACTGCTCGTCGTCGCCGAGGACGGCCAGCGCCCGGGCGAGTTCGAGGGCCCGCGGTTCGCTGGAGTGCAGGCAGCTGAGCACGGCGTGCCGGTAGGCGGCGCCCGCGACGACCTCGCCCGTGCCGGCCGCGCGGGTGTCGTGCACCAGCGCCGTGGCCAGCAGCGGGTTGCCGCCGCTGACCGCGAAGCACTGCGCGGCCAGTGCGTGGGCCTTGCCCTCGTCGAGCTTGCCGGCCAGCAGGACGCCGACGCCGTTGCGGGACAACGGGGCCAGCCGCAGCTGGCGGCAGTGCGGCCGCCGCATCAGGTCGACGTGACGGACCGGGCGCCGCTCACCCGGGTCGGCCCGCTCGGCGAGCAGCACGAGCACCCGGGCGGGGCGGATCCGCCGGGCCATGTGCTGCAGGAACTGCAGGGACGCGGGATCGGCGTGGTGGGCGTCGTCGACGCAGACGACCAGCGGGCTCTCGGCCGACCAGCCGATCACCGCGCTGGAGAGGCGGTGCAGGAACCGGCTGTCCAGCAGCGTCGCGTCGGCCTCGGCGTCCTCCACGTACGCCGACACCTGGTCCGCGATGTCCGCGCGGACGCCCGGCGTGTGGACCAGCTGCGAAACGACGCCGAGGCCGACGGCGGTTTCGGACCGGGCACCGGACGCCGACAGCACGACCGCGCCGGTGCCGGCGGCCTGCCGGCCGAAGGTCTCCAGCAGCGCGGTCTTGCCGCTGGCGACCGGGCCGAGGACCAGGGCGACGCCGCCGGCCCCGGAGTGGGCGTCGGTGAGCATCTGGCTCAGCGTCGCCGTTTCGAAATCACGTTCGATGAGCATGACAGGTACTTCCCCCAGGAATTCGTTGCCTGTTGGGTTCGGCTGATCCACGCTCCGCGTTGCGGCCGCCCCAGACGGGCCGAACACGGCTTTTTTCGCGAATCACCAGCGCAGCCGCGCACGCGGCGGGCAATTGCCGCCGCACACGCAATGCTTGACGGTCGATCGACCGGGCCCACCGCTCCCCAACGAGTGCCTGGTGATGACAAAAGTCCCGTCGACTCGCGCACGAGCCGTCGGCGAAGTGTTATTCGGCGTCCCTTATGAAGGACCGCGGTAAACGTTCATCGGACAACCTTTCCCCAGACCCCAGATCCCCGCGCTTCCCGTTGGACGATTACTGCCCTGATCGCCCGGTTCACCGCGAGGAGATAACGATCAGAAGCTACCACCTGCCCCTACGTGCCGCAACGAGCCACAACGGGGTTTCCCCGCCCAGAGATGTCCGATTCGTCCGGATCCACCAAAGCGGGTACCAGCACCCCGGACACCGGGCGGAAGCTGCACGAACCCGCGCTCCACTCAGGGTCGGAGCCGCCGCTCCGACGATCGGGCATTCGGGTGATCGGAGCGACCGGGTAACGTTTACTTCCGCGAAACCTGAATCTTTTCCGGAGTCGTTGAACAATGTCCGGGAAACACAATGTGAACGGAAATCCGGTTCGGGTTCACACCTTCTGCGGAACCCGGCCCTGCTTCGAGAAGTACCCGCGGACGCTCTTCGTGCACAGCAGCAGGAACAGCACGAGCAGGACCACCGCCTGCCCCACCTGCCCGGCCCGCATCCAGTTCGGGAACTCGGCCGCGACGACGAGGTACACCAGCCCGGCCAGCCCCAGCACGGTGATCACCATCAGCCGGACGTAGGTGCTGCGGCGGCCGAGCTTGAGCCGGCCCGCCAGCCGGACGTAGACGATCGCGATGACCAGCACCGACACCGGGCGGATCCACAGCACGCTCTCCAGCGACGCGCGCGTGCCGGCGCGGTCGGCCGGGTCGGCCTGGCCGGTCGACTCCCAGTGCAGCACCTGGTAGTCGAGGATCCCGTCCTTGTGCAGGAAGGTGAGCACCGCGAACGCGACGCTGATCAGCAGGTTCAGGTAGAGCAGGGCGATGACCGGCCGCAGCACGCGCCCGGAGGTGTTCGAGGTGGCCATGGTTTCCCCAGTTCAGCCGGGCGCGGTGGCCCGTTCGACGATGGCGACGAGCTCGGCGGCGTAGGCGTCGGCGTCGGTGCCGGGACGCCGGATCAGTTCGGTGTGGATGCCGTCGATCGCCTGGCGGACGGTGATGGCCATGACGCGCGGGTCGAACCGGCCGAAGTCGCCGGAGCGCTGGCCCTCGCGCAGGCAGGATTCCAGGATGTCGACGGCGCCGTGGTACCAGTCGTCGTTGCCTGCGGCGACACCGCCGCCGTGCCGCAGGCTCTCGAGCAGCGCGGTGATTTCGACCGGGTGCTCGGCGATGAACGCCAGGTTCGACTCGATGTAGGCCCGCAGCTCCGCCGCCGGCCCCCGCACCGCGTCGATCCGCTCCCGCATGTAGGCGAGGCTCGTGGCCAGCACGTCCCGGACGACCTCGGCGATCAGGTCCGCCTTGCCGTCGAAGTGGTAGGAGATCATGCCGGTGCTGCTCAGCCCGGCGCGTTTCGCGATCTGCCCGAACGAAGCCTTCGCATACCCCAGTTCACCGATGGTCTCGATCGCCGCGCGGACGATCTGCGCCCGCCGGGCGTTCTCGGTGAACGTTTTTGCTTGCATGAGCAAAAAGTAGCACGGTTGAGCAAACAATCGCCAGAATGCGCTCTTTCCGCAACGAGGCGGTTGCGGTATGTGTCGATCACGCGCACGACGAAGGCCACCCCGGGTCATCCCGGAGTGGCCTTCGCAGAGGTAGGGGTCAGACCTGGCGGGCCGTCGCCATCGCGCGGTCGGTCTCCCAGAACGCCCGGACCGAGCGGATCAAGCCGTCGTCGCCGACGCGGTAGACGAAGACCCCGTCGGTGTCGACACGGTAGCCGCCGGGCAGGAACGTCGTGATGGTGCCGACGTTGGCCACCTCGTCGCCGCCCGCGTGGGAGTCGCGGATGGTGAACTCGAAGCGCTCGACGTTGGCGATCGTCTTGTCCCAGAACGCGCTGATCCCCTCGCGGCCGTGGTGGCCCTTGCCCGCCTCGTCGAAGAACGACGGGCCGACCGGGTCCTCGACCACCGCGTCCGGGGCGAACAGGGCCAGCCAGCCCTCCTTGTCCCCCGCCGTCACCGCGGTCATCGACGCGTACGCCGCCCGCCGTGCGGGCGGTTGCTCCGCATCGGTGTCCCAGCTGACCTGCACGCCCATGGGAGTCACTCCTCGAACTTCGCGATGATTTCGGCCCCGAACTTGCGGATCGCTTCGAGCTTCGGCTCGACCGGCGCGTCGAACCCGACGCCGTCGAACACCCAGGGCATGGTGATCACGTCCGTGACGCCGGCTTCGGCCTGCGCGTGGTAGCCGTCCAGCCCGAAGGCGTCGATGCAGACCGCCTGGTACTCGAACGGGTCGTCGGCGCGGCCCTGCTCGGCGAGCAGCTCCTTCAGCCGGGCGATGGTCGAGCGGAGGTCGTCGAGCTTCATCATCGCCGACGACCAGCCGTCGGCGACCCGGGCGGCGCGCTTCAGCGCGACCTCGGTGTGGCCGCCGATGTAGAACGGCACCCGGCTCGGCGGCGCGGGGCTCATCTGGATCTTGTCGAAGTCGTAGAACTCGCCGTGGTACTCGACCATCCCGCCGCCGAGGATCAGCCGCAGCACGTCGATGGCTTCGTCGACGCGCTTGCCGCGCCGCTCGAACGGCACGCCGCAGTACTCGAACTCCTGGGGCAGCCAGCCGACGCCGAGCCCGAGGCCGAACCGGCCGCCGGTGAGCACGCTCGCCGAACCGACCTGGCGGGCCAGCAGCACCGGGTTGCGCGAGCCGAGCTTCAGCACCGACGTGTAGAAGTGGATCCGGCTGGTCACCGCGCCCATGGACGCGGTCGCGACGAGCGGGTCCACCCAAGGTGTCTCCGCGGTCCAGAACCGGCTGCCGTCGGGGGTGTACGGGTAGTCCGTGTCCACCGTTTCGGCGTAGATGAGCGAGTCGGGCAGGGCAATGGAGGCGAAGCCGGCCTCTTCGGCGGCCCGGGCGAGCTCGCCCAGCTGATCGAGGGGGTTCATCGCGATCGACAGGGTGAACTTCATAGCCGAACTATAACGTGTTCTAGTTTCTTCGGCCAGCGCTCGCGGTGGGCCCGGTCACGCACCGGGAACCCACCGCGTAGCGTCCGCGTTGTCCGTTTCAACGGTGACCACCCGTCACCGAGCCCCGAACTTCCAGGAGTGGTCCATGGGCACCGCGATCTTCTTGATCGTGCTCGTCGTCGTGATCGTCGGTGGCGGCCTCTATTTCTCGCGGCAGCGCGCCGCGGCCCGGCAGCGGGAGCTGGACGACGCCAAGGCCGACGCCCGGCGCCTGGTCGAGCGGCTCGGCGGCCAGGTGCTCAACCTCAATGGCAACGACACCGCGTCGATGCAGGCGATGGCCGACGCGAGCGAGCGCTACAACGCCGCCGGCTCGCAGCTGGAGCAGGCCCGCACGATCGAGCAGGCCCGGCTGGTGAAGGACACCGCGGTCGAAGGCCTCTACTACGTCCGCGCCGCGCGGGTCGCGATGGGCATGGACCCCGGCCCGCAGCTGCCGGAGGAGGCCGAGCGCGAGCGCGCCGGCAAGGTCACCGAGCGCCGCGAGGTCGACGTCGAGGGCCAGCACTACGCCGCTTCGCCCGAAGCCGGCCAGGACACGCCGTACTACTACCCCGGCGGCCGCGTCGCGGGCCGTCCGGTGCCGCAGGGCTGGTACAGCGAGCCGTGGTGGAAGCCCGCGCTCGTCGCCGGTGCCTGGGGCCTGGGCTCGATGTTCCTGTTCAGCGCGATGTTCTCCGGCATGAGCGGCATCGCGAGCGCTTCGGCCTGGGAGTCCGGCTACGACGCGGGCCAGCAGGACGCGCTCGAGTCCGGTGACATGGGCGGCGACGGCGGCGGTGACATGGGTGGCGACGGCGGAGGCGACTGGGGCGGAGACGGCGGCGGCGACTGGGGCGGCGGCGGCTTCGACGGAGGCGGGTTCGACGGCGGCGGCTTCGACGGGGGCGGCTTCGACTTCTGAGCCCCGGCCCGAACGCCGCGAATGACTCATTCGGGACCTCGGAGGTCCCGAATGAAGCTTCTATGTCAAGTTGTGGTTTGTAGTCGGTGGTGGTCGTTGAGCAGGGCTGGGTAGATGGTGTTGGTGAGGTGGCGTTTGA